>JANXRK010000062.1 GCA_025353045.1 Candidatus Tayloriibacteriota bacterium | reverse complement strand
GAGACTACTTCAGTATCAACCTCAACCGTGACGATCGCTTGGATTACAGACCTACCATCAGACTCACAAGTCGAATACGGAAATAGCGAAAACTTTGGATCAGCGACAACACTCAGCTCGACGCTCACGACTTTGCATTCAGTCACTATTACTAATCTCACACCAAATACCAACTACATCTTCCGAGTAAAATCAAAGCCAGTTGGCGCATCTGTGGCTACGGTTTCTACAAATGAAGAATTCACGACGCTCAATCATTCTATTCCCGTCGTCGCTCCGGCAAATATCATTTCTGTTTCTTCCGGATCAGTCACTGGCACAGGAGCAACAATATCATGGACAACGGACAAGGGAGCTACGTCACAAGTGGAGTATGGAACTGACACAACATATGGATCTTCGAGTATCAACGCAGAAACGCTTGCCATGTCCCATTCGGTTTCTCTCAGCAACCTCAATTCAGGAATCACCTATCATTACCGAGTGGAATCTATCGATGAAGTCGGAAATATCACTTTTTCTGAGGATTATACGTTTACCACGACAGGCAGCATTTCAAATGTTGTAGTTACGCCTCCTGCACCAGTGATCACTGACCAAGGAGAAACCCCTATCGTTACAGCAAACGGAGCAGATGGTGAAGTGATTTTTGAAATAAATAATGGTAATCCTGCAATCAATGAAGATGTGGTCATTGAGCGAGATGGTCAGACTATTTATGAAGGCAATAGCGAAACATTCACTGACACGAACGTCACGAATGGAGTGAGTCACAACTATATTGTTTTTGCTCTCAGCTTCGGAGGCGGCTCATCAAGACCGGTTACCATTTCTGTTGGTGGAGTTGCGGGAAATAAACAAGTGACATTCAATGAAAGCGGCACGCTTGCTTCATCAACGCCGGTACTACACTTTGTGCGCACTTGGCAGAAAGGAACAACCGATGTTGAGATAGAACATCTTCAGGAGATTCTTTCGGCCGATGGAGATTCATATCCGCAGAAATATATTACTGGTTATTTTGGTGCCCTTACTGAGGCAGCTCTCAAGCGATTCCAGGCAAAACATCGTCTCGCGGAAACAGGTATTGTAGACACTGAGACACAAAAAGTTCTTAATACCATTTCACTTTCTGAAACCAAACTCGACATCCCGACAGATTTCGTCGTCTTCAACACTGATCTTAAGAAGGGCGATCAGGGTGACGAAGTAGAAGATCTACAGCAGTATCTTATTACGGAGGGAAGCTACCAAGAAGCGATTGTGAGTGGCTATTTTGGCAACCTGACACATAGCGCAGTCAAGGCATTCCAAGCGAAGTATAATATCGATCCAGTCTCAGGAATTGTGGGTCCAAAGACTCGCCACAAGATGCAGCAGTTGGTGGGGATGTGAGTAAAGTGGGTATCGGTTCGACATGGTGCGAGATATCTGAACCTTTTGGAAGCAGAACAAGGAGCTCATTTGGCTGCCAAATATCAAGCAGGGGTTCTTTGGAATTGTGCGGCCGACTGAGAAAGAGATGATGAAATATCGCTAAACTTTTATCTTTTTAACCTTAGAAATATCAAATGATCCCTTAAAGAGAATGTGCGGTATTTTGTGGAATAAAAGAGGGTTCTTACCTTGAGCGTACATCTCTTTATAATATTCCTTAGTCTCTAGAGGCATTGCCGAATATTGGGCTATATCATCAGGATTGTATTTTGCGAAATTATCTTCCTTAAGCTTGTCCTCTCTTTTGTTGTTTTTATATAGATACACAATGGTATTTTCTGGATTAAGTAAATGAGGGTCAATCTCATAAAACTCTAGGTCAAAAGATTTTGTTCTACCCGATTCAAACAAAGCTTCTTTTACCAGTGAAGGGTGAACTGCTGAAAAATGTAGTACGTCATTCCAAAGGCAATTCAAGATTGGTAGTCTATCTTGCATTATTTGTTCTCGTCCCACGTATTTAGCTGCTTCTTTCTCATAAAGATCAGGTTCACTTTCTTTAAGAGTATTTAAAGGAAATAGGACTTCGCCTCTCATATCTTTTGGTACCCAGTGGTAAATGTAATTCATTGTTATTTTATTTTTTAGCGATTATATGAAAAATATGCCAATGCTTCGGTGCGCCGTTAGCTGTAGTGCTATCCTCCTCGACTTCCTTAAAAGAGATTATCTCTAAACCATCGAGAAGTTTCCTTGCTTGATCTTCCGTATGAAAAGTCATTTTTGGATTCTTTGACCACTCATCATTTACGCCAAAGAATTGTCCGCAGAATATACCTCCTTTTTTGAGGGATCCTTTTATCTTTTCAAATACTTCATCAAAATGTGCTGGTTCTGTAAAAGGTAATGCAAACATTGCTGATGCAATATCGTATGTATTGTTTGGAAAATCGAAGTCTTCAAATGCCGTTGTGAAGGCCTGAAGCTTAGGATGCTCAAGAGCTTTTGCAAGGAGCTTTGAAGGTGGCTTAGCTTTGGTGATCTCGTAGTATTCAGACCAGTCTTTTTGAGGCTTCATAGGGTGATTTTAGCAGAAAATCATCAAAAATGATAAAGTTGAACATATGGAAATTAGATCAACTCTTATAAATCGATCTGGACAGGCATTGAGTGTTGTATATAACGACATCAATAGCGAAATTGATCTTGGTGACAAGAAAATTCAAGGGGTACATGCGTATTGTTTTTGCGATGATAAGTTAGTGCTTGTATACGCTGAAAAGAAAGGATACTGGACCCCGCCAGGCGGTGGTGTTGAGAATGGCGAGAGCGCTCGTGATGCGGTAAGTCGAGAAGTAAAGGAAGAAACAAACATGAGAGTTATTAAACAGCGATTCATCGGTTGCCAAGACATAACAGAGCCACAAGGTGTTGTGTCCCAAACTAGATCAGTATGTATTGTTGAGCCTTTTGGTCCATTCACAAACGATCCGGATGGAGATATTACAAAAATTGAACTTGTTGATCCTGCTGATTATAAGAAATATTTTGACTGGGGTGAGATTGGAGATCACATCATGCAACGTGCGCTGGAACTAAAAAAGCAGATGGACTTAGAGGTGAACTACGTTAAGTAAGTTGAGATTATTAACTGTATTTAGATAAATAATAATATTGTTTATATGAAATTATTTTTAGGAGGTGGTGGTGGAGGTACAGATTCTATTGAGCTCGACAGGAAATTTGTCGCATCCTTGGCTTTGTCCAAGCCGTTGCTCTATATCCCCATCGCTACAAACACTGCCAAGTATCCATATTCTGGCTGCGTCACATGGCTTTCGGGGGTCCTCGGGCCTCTTGGTGTTAAAGATATTGTGATATGGGTTGAGGAAGATTTGAAAACAAAGGTAAAAGATGATTTTACCCAATTCTCTGGGATATATATTGGAGGTGGCAATACCTATAAATTACTTAAAGAGCTCAAAGAATTTGGAACCTTTGATATTCTTTCATCTCTTGCAAGGGATGGTATGCCGATTTACGGAGGAAGCGCGGGGGCGATTATTTTGGCAAAGACTATAATTCCTGCAGGCTTTCTCGATGAGAATAGAGTGGGCCTGACTAATTTCTCAGCCCTTGATCTTGTTCACGGGTACGATGTCTGGTGCCATTACACTGGTACTGAGGATAATTCGATTAAAGATTATATGGAAAGATTCGATTTACAGAAAATTATCGCGATACCAGAAAATGCAGGTTTGATAGTGAGAGAGGAAAAGATTGAGGAGGTTGGTCCTGGGAAGGTAAAGTTTTTTTGAGCCAAGAACTAGGTCTTAATAGCAGAATTTACGACTGAGCTTTTGTAGACCTTTACTAAATCGAATAAATATGTTAATATAAATCAGGAACTAAAACACTCGGTCTTACCCTAGAAAGGAGGTAAAAATGAAAGAGTGTCTCGGTGTTGATCTTGGAAATGTGATCATTGACCACTTAGGATTTGGCACTACTCCGGAATTCTTTCGGTCGGGCGACTACAATATTATTCCGGCTGTTTCAGGAGTATTTGAAGCCTTGAGGTTGTTGAATGAGAAGCGATTCGGCGGTGAAGTTTTCGTTGTATACAACGCTACCGACGTCGCTGATCAGAAAATCACCTCCTGGCTTCTAGCTCATGATTTCTTTGTCCACACCGGAATCTTGCCGGATCGAGTAAAGAGGACTCAGAACGGTCGCAACAAGCTGTCAGTGTGTCAAATATTTGGCGCAACACACTTTGTTGATGATCGACTCGAAGTTCTTAGTCATCTAGTTGGCAAAGTCGAGAATCTTTATCTGTTACAACCTCAGCAAATCGAGGTTGAGCAGTATAGAGAATTCATCGATTCTGTTAGTCAGTTTGACACATGGGAAAATCTTGCCCGGTTTATGATCACATAACAGCCTCTCAAAAAAATTGGGAGGCTGTATTTTTGGTCGAAAATATAGTAAAATAGTTATTATTATGAATATAAAAACAGAAGCTTTAGGTATAGACATTGGTAATGTTATTATCAACCATCGTCTTACAGATAAAGACGATAAAACACTTCATGAGGAACGTTACTCCACAATTCCTGCCGCAGAGGGGGTTTACGATGCAGTCAAGGAGTTGAACGATAAAAAATTTCATGGAGATATCTTTTTAATTTCTAAATGTACTCCATGGGCGCAGGAAAAAATTCTTGCCTGGCTTAAGGATAATGATTTTTATACCAAAACAGGAGTGAAGCCTGAGAATGTCTTTTTTTGCCGAGAAAGACACGAAAAAGACAAGATTTGCAAAGACAACAACATTACTTATTTCATAGACGACAGGCTTGAGGTGCTTAGCCATATGGTGGAAAATGTGCCGCACCTTTTCTTATACCAGCCTGATCAAGCTGAAATTGATGAATATAGGCAATTTCTTCCTAAGGTTGTCAGAGTTGAAAGCTGGACTGAGGTTTTAGAAAAAATTAAATAATCTTCTATGTCTACTATCACTGAAAATTCGGTAGTAGATAAAGTCCAAATTCCGATAGAGATATCTAAACGCGGAAATGATTTTTATGTAGTCCAACTGATTACTTTCCGAACATATTTTCGCGATCCTTTTTTTATTGATTCTCTAGCAAAAATTTTGCCTGAGGTTAAAGGGCAGATAAAACTTCCTGAAGAAGATGAACTGTTGGCCAGACCTGTTCATTTTGATGAAAATGATCAGAGATTAGTGTTTAGATCGCTTGAGGAATTTATACGTCAAAATACAAAAGCATCTCTTGATAGGAAATTGGGCTTCATTTTTCACATGTCGAGGTGTGGATCTACTCTAGTATCCCAAATGCTCGCCGCAAACAGCAGATTCTTTGTTCTATCAGAACCAACTATCATCAATGCAATACTTGATCCTGCATTGGATGTTTCAGATAATCTCAGAAAGTCTCTTCTTGTGGCCGCGATGAAATCACTAGTAATGTGTATGCCAACTCAAAGTGAGTTGATGTTTGTAAAATTTAGAAGTTGGAATACGCTTTTTCTGGAGACAATTTTGACGAGCTTTCCCAGCGTACCTTGGATGTTTGTTCATCGCCAAGGTACCGAAGTGTTTCAATCAGTCTTGCAAAAACCGCCCGGATGGCTACGAAGCAAGCGTCGATACTCAAGTCATTTTTCAAAAATTTTAGCTATACCTCAATCTCGTATCGAACAAATGGACCAACAAGAGTATGTGGCTAGATTGCTTGCATCGTTTTGTGATATTGCCTATAAACATCAGTCATCCCACAGTGTTTTCTTGGAATACCCTGATATTAAAAACAATTTTATAGCACTTCTTGAAAAATTATGGCACATTAAATTAAACAAGGATGAGATAGACAACATTCATAGGACTACAAAAATATATTCCAAGGACACTAGTAAAAGTATTGAGTTTAAATCAGATACCGAAACAAAAAAATCAATGGCTACAGATAAGCAGGTAAAACTAGTCGAGGAATTTATTGAACCAATCAGAGTAAAATTAAAATCATGAATCACGACGAGAGCTTTATAAAAAGATGTATAGAACTTGGAGATGAAGCTGCAGAAGCCGGCGATTTTCCGTTTGGTTCTGTCGTAGTCCTCGATGGAAAAATTGTAAGCGAAGGACGTAACGAATTATTGGCAAAAAATCAGATATATCGTCATGCGGAAATGCTTGCTCTTACAGAAACACAGAGAAAGTTGTCTAAAGAAGAATTGGCTCGATGTGTTATATATTCGAACGTTGAACCTTGCCCCATGTGTGCATTTGCGATACAAGAATTGAATATCCGGCGAGTTGTTTTTGGCCTCAGGTCACCGATTATGGGTGGATTCAGCAAATGGGAAATACTGCAAGATGAGGGGTTGAATAAAACTTTCCCAAATACATTCGGTAAGACTCCAGAGATTACACCAGATGTTTTAAAAGGTGAAGTAATTGAGGGTTGGAAAAGATGGAGTGGAGAAAAATGGAAAAGATTATTAGCTAAGGGTGTATTTAAATAATTTTTTATGAACATAAATATTTTGAATGATTTGCGTGATCCAAAGGAAGAGCAATTTGAAGTTGTTGAGCGAAAGGGGCGAGGACATCCTGACACGCTATCAGATAGATTGGCAGAGTTGCTTTCAAGAACTTACAGTAAATACACTATGGAACATTATGGTGCAGTTTTGCGGCATCAATTCGATAAACTTTCGCTTATGGGCGGAAAAGCTGAGGTTAGATTTGGTTCCGGTAATTTTAGATCCCCTATAAGGTTGCTTATCAACGGTAGAGTCACTTCAAAAGTTGGCGATGAAGATCTATTTTTCCGAGACCTTCTTATAAAGACTGCTAAGCAATTCCTTGAAAAGGAGTTGAGGAATTTTGATTTTACTATTGACTGTCGTATCATCATGGAAACGACTTCAAACAGAACAAGAGGTATGTCGGACCAGAGCAAAAAAGGTTCTTCTCCGATTAATTTCCGTTTTAATCCAAGGTCACTCAAGGATATTCCCGAAGCATCAAGACCACTATCCAACGACACAGCAGTAGGATGTGGATGGGCACCATACACCGATCTTGAAAGATTGATCCTCGAAGTTGAGGATAGTCTCACGTCCGATGCGGTAAGAGAAAAATACCCATGGCTCGGGTCAGATGTGAAGATTATGACATCAAGAATAAAGGATAAAGTAAATCTTACCATTGCGTGCCCGCAGGTATGTACATTGGTAGATTCAGCAGATCAATATAAGGAAAACAGCAAAGTGATACGAAGTATTATTGATAATGTGGTCAAAAAATATCCAATGTTTTCTGAAGTCTCGATTCATCTGAATACTGGTGATGATCACGAACATGAGATGTTTTATCTGCTCTATACTGGCTCATGTATTGAATCGGGTGATGAAGGTCAGGTAAGTCGTGGTAATAGGTTGGGTGGTGTTATTTCTTCACGCAGACCATTCAGTATTGAGGGGTTAAGCGGAAAAAATCCTTCATACCATGCGGGTAAAATATATTCTGTAGCGGCACTGGATATCGCTAACCGCATTTGGAAAGAATTAGGTGTTCCGAGTGAGGTATTTATAACAAGTCAAATCGATCGACCTCTTGATGATCCTTGGACGGTTATTATAAATTCCATCGATGACATTGATAATGTAAGGACAGAGTCTATCGCTCGTGAGGTTTTGTCTAATCTACCTCAAGTTACGAATAATTTGCTTGAGGGTAAGTACCCGTTAGTATAATTGGAAAAATGAGTAATAATCATAAAATATATTTCATATCAGGCGTATCAGGTGTTGGTAAAACATCGACGCTTGAACAGCTTAAAAAAATACTACCTCAAAATGCATTCGATGTGCGTGATTTTGACGAACGAGGAGTGCCGGATGGTGGTGGTCCAAAGTGGCATGACAGTGAGACACACCACTGGCTAGATGTTGCTGCGTCAAACGCCGTAAATGGTAAAAGTACTGTTATTTCTGGATTCACAAATCCGGAACAATTTAAGAAAATTTATAACCCTGACAAAGATATTCCAGCACAAATAATACTGCTAGATGTGTCTGCGGATGTTCTGCGTAAACGTTTATATGGTAGGCACTCAACTCCTGAAAGCAAACAGGAAATCGAAAGAGCTGCAGGAGTTTCTCTCGATGAATTTGTTGAACAGTGTACTTTATTTGCACCAATACTTCGTTCTATTTTTGAAGAGAATAATTTTCGGATTGTAAGTACAAATGATAAGTCGCCGGAAGTGATTGCTCAGGAAGTAATGAATATCATCAGTAATAGTTAAAAAATTAAAACACCGTAATTGGCTCGACATTGCACGAGAAATTGGAACCTTTTGGAAGACGAATAAAGCCCACATTTGGATCCCAAATATTAAGCAGGGGTTCTTTGGAATTACGAGGCCGACGGAGAAGGAGATGGCGAAGTATAAGTAAAGACGACTTTACATTACCTCTTTTGGATTATATACTCACAATATCCAAACGTATGACAGAACGCATTAAAAATGAAGTGAGCAAGCTTCGCATGGAAAGCGGTGTAACCCAGGAAGATTTGGCGGAAAAGGTGAAGGTTAGTCGCCAAACTATTATTGCTCTCGAAAAAGGCAATTACACCCCATCAATTTTACTAGCCCTTAAGATCGCTGGGTTCTTTTCGATGCCAGTCGAAAAAATATTCAAAATAGCTTATGAAAAATAACCTCAAAGAATCCGTTGTTACCATCGGCCTTATCGTTACGGCGATTTTGCTTTTGAATCCCTTCCATTTCTGGATGCCTGACATGATGGTGGTAAGCATACTTGCTGTTATTTTGGTTCTCTTTGCGATATTTGCGAGCTTCATACTCAGAGAAAAATCGGTGGATGAGCGAGACGATCAGCACAAAGCACTGGCTGGCCGAAATGCTTTCCTTGCAGGATCAGCAACTCTCATTCTTGGGATTATCGTTCAAGGCTACTCGCACGCAGTTGATGAGTGGCTTGTGGTTGCTCTTATTGTCATGGTACTGACCAAGATCGGTACCCGTATATGGAGCGATAGGAATCTCTAGTCCGCCACTTTAAACGAGTTCTCCACTTGCACTATGTAAAGTAGACTTTACATAGTGTTTTGTATTTTATATACTTAGCCATATTAGAAATTAACAGGTAACAATATTTTATGAATAAAAACACAGGAATTATTATTGGAATTATTGCACTTGTGGTTATCGTTGGTGGAGTATATACCTCAATGAAAAGTAACGATGATGCAATGATGGCAAAAGAACAGATGGAGCAGGAAGCTATGGCAGACAAAAAGATGTCGGAAGAAAACGCCATGATGAAAGCTGATGCCACTAAGACAGATGTAATGATGAAAAAAGAGGACACAAGTATGATGAAGAGTGACACGATGATAAAAGCCGGATCATACGAAGCATATGCACCGGAGAAGGTGGCAATGGCATCTGCCGATCATGATGTTGTTTTATTCTTCAGAGCCGGATGGTGCCCAACTTGTCGAGCGGTAGATGCTGATATCAAAGCAAATCTTGGAAAAATTCCTTCAAGCCTCACGATTCTTGATGTGAATTACGATAACGGAACTGCACTCAAGCAAAAGTACGGCGTTACTTATCAACACACGTTTGTTCAGGTTGATAAAGATGGAAACCTTATTAAAAAGTGGAGTGGCAGTCCAACACTCACTGCGCTTGTAGCAGAAGTAAAATAACATGTTACTCCTCCTTATTTCATTTATCGCTGGAATCCTGACGGTACTTGCGCCTTGCATTCTTCCTCTTCTGCCGGTGATTGTCGGCGGCACGCTTTCGGATGGCGGCACAGTAGGATTCAATAAGAAGAAAGCATTTATCATCATCCTTTCTCTGGGAGTATCGGTTATCGCCTTTACGCTACTTCTTAAGGCGAGCACGCTTTTCATTGATATTCCCGAGTACGTGTGGAAATGGATTTCAGGAGGCATTGTGATATTTCTTGGCCTCGTCACGTTCTTCCCATCGCTGTGGGAAAGTAAGTTACTGGCGAAACTCAGTGCTAAGTCAAACATCCTTCTTGGTAAGGGCGATCAAAAAAAGAATTTCTGGGGCGATGTTATCGTCGGTGCAGCACTCGGTCCTGTGTTCTCGACGTGCAGTCCTACATATTTCATCGTTTTGGCTACCGTTTTGCCTGTTAATTTCTTCCTTGGATTGACCTATCTGCTCACCTATACAATTGGCCTCTGTCTTTCGCTTCTCATTGTTTCTGTCGTCGGACAGAAGATAATGAACAAACTCGGAGTTGTAGCTGATCCGAATGGATGGTTCAAGAAAACGCTCGGTGTCGTATTCCTCATTGTTGGCATTGCTATCATTGGCGGACTCGACAAGAAACTACAATTGTTCCTGCTTGATTCGGGATTCTTTGATGTGACAAAAATAGAACAGACGCTGTTGCAGAAAAATAATGCACCTCAAGCTACGCCAACACCTGACACTTCTATAGAAGAGACAACAATGAAAAAAGATTCAAGTTCATATCCGACCATGGAGCAGAAACAATCTAAATATAAAAAGGTACCAGAACTGAGCTCGATAGATGGATACGTCAATACTGACGGCAAGCCAATTACACTCGCTGAGCTTAAAGGAAAAGTGGTGCTTCTCGATATCTGGACATACAGCTGCATCAACTGCCAACGAACATTGCCGTACATAAATGATTGGTATGCAAAGTATAAGGATCAAGGATTGGTCGTCGTCGGTCTCCATACCCCCGAATTCTCATTTGAGAGAATTCAGTCAAATGTAGAGAAAGCGGTAGAAAGATTTGGTATCAAATATCCAGTAGTCCTCGACAATGACTATTCGACATGGAATGCGCTCGGCAATCAATTCTGGCCTCGAAAGTATCTTGTAGATATTGATGGGTATATCGTCTACGACCATATCGGTGAAGGAAACTATGAGGAAACTGAGAAAGCGATTCAGAACGCCCTCAAAGAACGCGCAGCACGCATGGGTATGGAGGATAAGGTTTCTACTACCACAACAAAACCTGTGGACGTTGTGACCGTCGATACTAGCAAGGTAAAAAGCCCTGAGACGTATTTTGGATCGTCTAGAAATCAGTATCTTGCAAATGGTACTGCTGGTCGAGTTGGTGAACAGACTCTCACCATTCCTTCAAGCATCTCTTTCAACAAATTGTATCTTGGTGGTACGTGGAATATGACATCAGAATATGCCGAGAGTAAAAGTGCAGGGAGCGTAGTTTTCAACTATGAGGCAAAGAATGTCTACATCACCGCAGGTTCGAAAGAAGGTGTCGAAGTCGAGATTTATAAGGACGATGTATTTGTAAAGAAAGTTTTGATCAAAGATGAAACGCTCTATCCGCTCATTCAAGATGCTGAGTATGGAAAACACACGCTTCGCATCGTAGTGCCGAAAGCCGGATTACAAGCATTCACTTTCACTTTTGGGTAATTAAATACATAGCATGTATAAAATAATTATTATCATACTGGTGCTCTGTTTGTTGGGGTTTGGTGTTTTGTATTATAAACACGATACTCCCGCTCCTTCACAAAAGATGCCAGATACTGTCGTGATCAAAGACAACTGGAAAGAAATCCTCACTCCAGAACAATATCATGTCTTGAGAGAGGCCGGTACAGAGATTCCGTTTACCGGCACTCTAAATCATGAGAAACGAAAAGGAACATACTACAGCGTGGGCTGCGATAAGCCACTCTTTCGATCAGAACAGAAATATGACTCGGGTACCGGCTGGCCTAGTTTCTGGGCTCCAATATCTGAAGATACATTAGTACTTCGCAAAGAGAGCGGATTACTCGATGACAGAATCGAAGTTCTCGATATGTGTGGTTCACATCTCGGTCACGTATTTGATGATGGTCCACGACCCACAGGGAAGAGATTTTGTATGAATTCCGTTGCATTGTATTTTGTGCCGGATAAAGAATAAAATATTCCCATAATTGCCTCCGTTGGCTGAATTTAAAATTTGATATAATACATTCATGAAGAAAGCAGTTGCCACACTCATTCTCATAGCATTCGTCACCCTTGGCGGATTTGGCATGCTCGCTATGGCTGGAATGGACGGGCATCATCACGAGCCAGGATGTCCCTTTATGCCAGGTGAACAAGCAATTTGTGCCATGACTGCCTTGGATCACATTACCGCATGACAAAGCACCTTCACTGTCACTCTTCCAACCTTGTTTGTATATCTATTGCTTGCAGTAGCAGTTTTATTTGTTTGGAAATACTACAGTCCTCCAGACCTCTTTGTCCGACGACTGCTTTTGCGTCGTTCAGAAGATTACATACCGGTCCCGTTTTACCAAGAATTATTCTCAAGCGGTATTTTGAATCCCAAAGCCCCGTAGAAGCTAGATGATTATTTACTCATTAGTTATCTAAAACTTATATGCAAAAGAATACAGGAATTATTATCGCAGTTGTTACGCTTGTCGTAGGTCTTGGTATCGGATATCAGCTTGGTGGAAATAAAGCACCGGTCCAAGTAGCAAACCAAAACACGCAAGGCACTCACATGATGCCGAACGGTCAGATGATGGGTAATGGTGGAAGCATGAGTATGGCCGACACGATGACTTCAATGAATGCCGAACTCAAAGGAAAGACTGGCGATGCGTTCGATCAGGCATTTCTAGCCGAGATGATCGTTCATCATCAGGGTGCAGTAGAGATGGCACAGCTTGCCCTCACCAATGCCAAGCATCAGGAGATCAAAGACTTAGCCAATGCGATTATCACAGCACAGAACAAAGAAATTGCTGAGATGAAAGCGTGGCAAAAGGCGTGGTATAACCAGTAAAAGACAGGATTAGGTCAAACAAAAACAGCCCTCACAAGGGGTTGTTTTTGTTTGCACTATGCGAAAAACACCTTTTCTGCATAGTACAGCGTGATGAGTATGCAAAAAAACAGATTTTGTTGATATTAGTGAAATATGCTACTATTGTGACTGGAGTATACCTTTAAGGTAAACTTCAGTCTATAAATGGATAAAAAACCAACAAAAGGCGAATATTTAGAGACCTTATTGAGGTCCGATAAAACCATCTTTTCAATACAAGATGTTTCTTTGATGTGGGGAGAGGAAAATGAATCGATAATTAGTATCCGCTTAAACAAGTACGCTAAGGCTGGAAAGTTGATCAAAGTACGACGTGGTTTATATGTTAAGGACCAGAGCTATGATCGATTTGAATTAGCCACGCGAATCTACACCCCATCATATGTAAGCTTTGAAACTGTCTTAACAAGAGAAGGTGTCAATTTTCAATACTACGGAAATATTTTTGTTGCCTCATATATAAATCGAGAGATCAACGTCGGTGAACAGAAAATCACATTTGTCCGAATGAAAGATTACGTTTTAAGTAATACAGTCGGAATTGAACACAAAGATGGTTATGCAATTGCCATTCGAGAACGTGCCTTTTTAGATCGTGTATACGTAAGCAAGGATTATCATTTTGATAATTTGGCTAACTTAAACTGGGATAAGGTATTTGAGATTTTACTTATTTATCACAACAAGCGATTGGAGAAGAAGATCAAAGAATACTTTAAAAGCCACCAAGATAACCAGGTCAAAAATAATAATTTGAAATAATATGACATTAGATTACTCAAAACATAAGAATATTTTGTTACAGATATTGAAGGATATCTATTCTGATACCTCTATCGCCCCCTACTTGGGATTCAAGGGTGGCACAGCAGCTATGATGTTTTACGATCTTCCAAGAAATTCAGTTGATATAGATCTTGATTTGTTGGATGAGACTAAAGAAACCGAAGTCTTCGAGAAAATAAGCAAGATCGTAGGTAATTACGGAAAAATCACAGATTCTTATATACAAAGATTCAACTTAAAGAATGTCATCTCCTATGATGCGAATGCACAAAAAATTAAGGTTGAAGTGAATCGTAGACAGTTCGGATCAAAGTATGAGATGAAAACCTTACTTGGTATCTCAATGCTTGTCATGGTCCAGGAAGACATGTTCGCCCATAAGTTAATGGCAATGCTCGAACGAATCGGCAAAACAAGTCGAGATATATTTGATGTTCAGTATTTTGCCAAGAATAACTGGCCAATCAATCGCAAGATCGTAGAGGAACGGTCAGGTGTTTCTTACAAAGAAGCATTGGAAAAGTGCATTGATATGCTTGAAAAAATGGATAACAAACATATCTTGGATGGGCTTGGAGAATTGCTTACTGAACCCCAAAAAGACTCTGCACGTGCCAAATTAAAAAATGACACCATCTTCATATTGAAGGTAATGCATAGTAACGAAAAATAAACCTATGAATCCCGTTGCAAACCAAAACAAAACAGAAACCGTCGCGCCTCAAAGGACACTGACGCGACATGATTCTGCAGAATCAAAGTGCAAGAAATGCGGCACTGAGGTTTCTACTATCACAAACGGTAACCTAACTCCATGTAAATGTGGGGCTATTTCTGTTGATGGGTCTAAAGATCTTGTAAGAGTTCTTGGTAATCCAGAGGACTACGAGGAAATACAAAAATAATTATATGGCAAACGACAATCTTACTAATGCAAAAAAGGTAAAGAACGACGAGTTTTATACTCAATACGGTGATATTCAAAAAGAGATTGAAGCGTATTTGGAATACGATCCCAATGCATTTCGCGGCAAGAAGGTTTACTGCAATTGCGACGATCCGTTCGAGAGTAATTTCTTTCGCTATTTTGTACTTAATTTCAACAAGCTCGGATTGAGACAGCTTATCACCACTAGTTACAAACCTTCACCTGTCGCCAACTCGCAACTAGGATTATTTGGTAATGACAAGACTCTCCCGAAATCAAAGGGTCGACCGAAGGTAACCGCCAATAAATTTATTATCAATGAAGTGCACGACATAGACGGCGATGGTGAGTTTAATTTGAAAGATGTTGCAAAGCAGTTAAAAGCAAACAAACATAACGAATGGACACCACTTGAAAACGAGGGCGACTTTCGTAGCGATGAATGTGTAAATCTTCTTAAGCAATCCGACATTGTGGTAACAAATCCTCCGTTCAGTTTGTTTCGAGAGTATGTCAAACAACTTTTTGATTACAACAAAAAGTTTGTGATTATTGGTAATTTGCATGCAATTATTTATAAAGAGATTTTCCCTTTGATAAAAGAAAATAAAATGTGGCTTGGGAACGGCTTCAATGCTGGTAATGCCTACTTTTCAACGCCTGTAACTAGAGAATATGCGGGTGGGGTGTATGACCCCAAAACTGGCTTAGTGAAATTCAGAAATTGTTGCTGGTTCACCAATCTCGATCATGGACGTCGTCACGAAATGTTGCCACTTATGACGATGGAGGAAAATTTGAAATACAGCAAGCACAAAGAGATTAAGGGCAAAAAGACTTATACCAAATACGATAATTATGATGCAATAGAGGTGCCGTTTACTGATTCTATTCCTAGTGATTACGATGGTGTCATGGGTGTTCCTGCCAGTTTTTTAGATAAGTATAATCCAGATCAATTTGAGTTGGTTGGTTCAAATCGAGGTGTTGGCCAAGATCCAAAGGGAGTCTACGGATACGGGTCATACATAAATGGAAAGGAAACATTCAAGCGAGTCTTTATTAGACATAAGAAGAAAAAATCAAAATGAAAACAAACTTAAAAACCAATATAACTGTTAAAGAAATCTGCGATGGTTTTGTTTACAACGAACTCGAAGGTAAGGGCTTGTTTGGCTTGTCTGGCACGCTTACTATTCAGCCAGAGTATCAGCGTAACTATATTTATGCTTCTGATGGTGGCAAAAGAGAAATGGCGGTCATCGAATCAATCTTGAAAGGTTACCCGATTGGATTGATCTATTTCAATAAAGTTTCTGAGGGTAATTTAGAAGTTCTAGATGGACAACAGCGTATCACCAGTCTTGGACGGTTTGTAACTGATAAATTTGCCATCAAGGATGAGAATGGTCACGAGCAATATTTTGGCGGCATGGCAAAAGACAAGAAAGATAGGCTTCTAGAAGCAAAACTACTCATTTACGAGTGCGAAGGAACGGAAAGCCAAATAAAGGAGTGGTTCAAGACTATAAATATTGCAGGCGTTCCGCTTAATAGTCAGGAATTGCTTAATGCTGTATATTCTGGTCCATTTGTAACTAAAGCTAAGGAGGAATTCAGCAATAGCCAAAATGCCAATATCCAAAAATGGAGTACTTATGTATCCGGTAGTGCTAACAGGCAGGAATTTTTGGAGCGTGCTCTCGATTGGGTAAGCAAGGACAACATTGGCGATTACATGAGCAAGCATCGCAAAGACAAAAATATTGATGAGTTGAAAAAATATTTCAATACAGTCATCGATTGGATATCTGATGTATTTACCGACATAGAAAGTGAAATGCGTGGACTTGAATGGGGGCGACTGTACGCGGTATACCACAAAAAGACATATAACCCGACTAAGATATC
>JANXRK010000050.1 GCA_025353045.1 Candidatus Tayloriibacteriota bacterium | reverse complement strand
GTTCCAGAGTAATGATCGGCGGTGTTTCTTCTATTCCTACATTACACTCTCACTATTTGAGAAGATGATTGTAAGATATGCAGGTGGTGTTGGTATTTATAGTACACAACAAAAACTCAGTCCCGGAATTGGAGGCGAGACCGAAGTAATGTTCAAAGCCGGACCCATCGGCATCGGCACTGAGGTGGAAGTCATCATGATGATCAGCCCAGTAGGTCTCGGCATCATGGGCTCAGCAATGATCTCCCCAAAATTTGTGTCGGTAGGTATCAGCTTTAATGTGCATTTGGGGAAGATGAATTAATAAATCTTACAAGTATAATCTAATCCCATTATCCTGCATTCAATCTTCCACCGGAATTATTTTTGAAACTCAAAGCAAGAATTTCTTGCACCAATTTCTCGGTGGTCACTTTTTTTTCGATTGCCTGATGCTCTATCAGTGCATAGCGTTCATCCGGTAATGTCAGGAGAATGGTGTTTGTGGTCTTCGGAATTTCGGGAGACGGAATTTTAACTAATTTGTCGAAATCCACATAATCTTCAGAAGAATAAGTAGCCCAAAATTCGCGCTCTTCGTCTTCTGAATTAAAATGGGGCAGTGATTTAAGCTTCTTGTTCATATCGCTTTCTTTCTACTGTATTCATTGGACGAGCAGAGATCACCCTGATTTTATTCCCTCTGAATGTAAAGGAAATTAACAAGGGGCGACCTTGATTGATTTAAGTATACATAAGCTTTTCCCTGGGTTCGGGGATTGGCATCCCTAATTCTCTTGCCCACTCGACCCATTCTAGCATTAACTTGTCCGTCTATTCCTTTTATTTTTTTTTGTTTTTACAACAATGTCCTTGCCTAATGTAGACGTAAGAGGTGGTTGAGATTGAACTAATGATTCTTCATAAGTTACTGGAAATCGAGAATCATTTCCAGGATATATATCAATCATAAAAAATTCTTCCTTCATTTCCTTGAAGATCTTCCGTCTAGTTTTGTCAATTTTTTTTCTGACTTGTGAATTTGTTTGAGCTCGACTTAATCCCGGAATTGCTTTCTTGCCACCTTGCATTTTTACTATTTGTCGCTTGTATATTTTATATCTTGGTATAGAATCATAAAAAGCAACATGTTTTCTCCAACTTAATAAGAACACCCACAAAACGTCAACAAGCTTAAACTTTTGTCCCGTCGCATCAAGTTTGAGCATAGCACTTGTAATATTTGATGTACTTAGGAATTCCCGATAGAAATCAATATATCCGACAATATCGCTACCACTGACATCATCTTTTGGTGCAATGACGGCATAAAAAGGGGCAGCTTTAAAATTTTCTATCATAAAAATCGAATCAAGAGACTTACAAGCAGCGAAAACAATAAGTAGGTTGTTTTTGCATTGTAAATTAATGTTCGCAAAATGAGGCTTGAGTGTTGACCAACCTATACAGTCCCCATTCGGCAAGACGAGACCCGTTCCTGATTCATTACCATGGGCGCAGATATGCAAAATTGGCAGAATTTGTTGGTTATTTTTAAGTTGCAAATTAATATTTTCTAAGAGGGTGACAAACTCATCTTTTGTATTGGCAGTTAGATAATCCGAAACTATATTATCATAACGTATGCAATCCTTATAGAGCCTTTCTCCAGCGGCATAGCCACTATTATCCAAAGCATCAATAATGAAAATCTTGTTGGATTGAAAGCTTGAGCCAAGCATATTTCAATTGATATTAAAAGTTGGATAAGTTAATTTATTATGCTATTTCTTCAGGTTCCGAAATCGTAGAAGCAAAATTCACGCCGTTTGGTGCAGAAAAAATTTGACTATATTTAAGGCCATCTATATCAGAATAAACAAGTTCAAATATTGTTGGAGTTGTACCGTCATGGAGATGCTGAAGGGGATCATTAATTCCTTGCCCACTAATAGTAATTTGCATGCCTGTTCCAATACGGAGGTTATTGAGAAGATTTGAATCTATCGTACTTCTATTTCCTTCACTCAAATTTATCCCACTCAGAATTGCAGTGCCGCCATAATTTATAAAAATTAACTCCCACCCTGAAGCAGAGG
>JANXRK010000048.1 GCA_025353045.1 Candidatus Tayloriibacteriota bacterium | reverse complement strand
CATTACAGCAAAATTTGCCCAGAGTTGAGGATTAAATCCAGCCGGCGCACTGATAACATTTACAATTAGATGGATGATGGATAAATTAATAAGCGCGATTGATCCGGAGATCACAAAAAACTTCTTATAATTTGTCTGCTTAATATGCTCTTTCTTTTTAAAAACCCAAAGAGCGTTTGTGAAAAATGCTTGAGTTATAACAATAATAAATGCAATGAGCGAAAAGAGAATAATATAAGGACCTTGATTAATTCCCGTTGTCCACATCAAAGCATTAAAAATCGCTATGTTTAAAGCAGTATTAAATACACCGATACAAATATAACGTAAGAATTCAAAGACTTGTTGTCTTCGAAGGAGAACAAAAAGTCTAAACAATTGCCATGTCATCTTAATACTATCTCGAATAAAATGAACTGAGGAGTCTGCATCCTCAATAAGATGTACTGGAACTAAATATATTTTTGAATCAGCCTTTTGGGCCAAATAAATCACTTCAACGTCAAAAGCAAATCCATGTGTTGAAACAGATGGAAAAATATCTTTGGCAATGTTTCTTTTAAAACCCTTAAAGCCACACTGAGTATCTTCGATTTTTTCTAATAAAATAATATTTGCTATCTTTGAAAAGATTCGGCTACCAAGCTTACGATCCATATTTCTCGAACAAGAACTCTTTGAATCTGGCAATTCTCTTGAGCCCAAAACAACATCATGACCACTCTTCAGTTTTTCAATAGCAGAATGCATAACAGACAAATCATATGGCAAATCAGCATCAGTAAAGAAAATATAATCCCCCCGAGCCTCCTCGACACCTCTTTTGACTGCAGCGCCTTTGCCTTGATTTTCATCGCTTCTAATGTGCTTAAATGGCAAAGATACACTCTTTAAAATATCTCTAGTATCATCGGTACTTCCATCGTCAATAAAAAGAATCTCTAAATCATGCGGAAATGAAGAATGAAATTCCTTAAGATGCTCAATCTTGGTTGAGAGATTTTTTCCAAAATTATAAACAGGAATTATCAGAGAAATTTTCATAGTGTGTGATTCAAGATAACATAATCATCAATTCTTTGCGAAATTTGATATTTCTTAAATTGTGACGAGATTTTGTCCCATTGTTTAGAAGTAGTGATTAAAACGTCAGGTATTCCCGCTTGGAGAACTGATATCTGCTCAATACCGAAATTCAAAGTATCAGTAGGTTCCATATATTGATAATACAGTTGATTTGGGAGGAAAATTGTCACTGCTGGCACATTATAGATAAAAAAAGTTGTCTTTTTAGAGTATTTTGATAAAACTTCATGCATATCAGCAGAAATTGTACTTCGATAATGTGTCGCCACCCAAGATGTAAAGAAAAGTTGATACGTTTGGACTAAACAAAGCAAAGTAACGATCCAAACAAAAAATTTCTTTTTGTTAATATTTTCCAAAATAGTAGCAATGTTCATTGGAACAAAAGCGATGGCCATTATCTCTGCTACAAAGAAATATCGATACCAACCAGCCGTTCTAAGATACGCTAAAGAAACAAGTATCGAAAAGATGAATGCAATTGATTCGACAAGGGAAATACTCTTCTTTTTTAAGAAACGGATCGCATATGAAACAATCCACATCAATTCCAAAAACAAAAAGTACATCGGACTAGCTTCATGGAAAAATCTAAAGAAATTAGAGATGATAGTACTTTTAATATCAGTAAGACCATATGGATTAGCATAATAATGCAAAATACTTGAAGCTGAGTCAGTTGAAAGAAATTGCATCTTAAACCACAAAGCCATTGGCACAATAAAAGCGATTAATCCCAAAAGCAAATGCTTCCATTTAAAAACAATATTCCTTCTATGAATAAAAACCGCAATTATGACTGCCCCACCGAGTAAAAAGAAAATCGGCTTCGTGGCCAAACAAAGTCCGCCAGTCAGTCCAGCTAAAATATAAAAAGTTAATCCTTCGAACTTTCTCTTTTCAATTTGATATACAAAAATCAAAAAACAAAATAAATAAAATAGGCCGGGAACCTCCCCAAGTACATTTTTTCCATTTCCGTACAGAACTGGAAACGTAACAAGAAGTAAAAGTGAAATGAGAGAATTCCTAATACCAAATATTTCACGAATTAAATAAAAAGCCACTACAAGCATGGCTATCAAAAACAAAACCATAACCATTCTAACTTGCAAAATACCAATACCAAACATCTTCACTGACCAAGCAACTGGGAGAAAAAATGGATAACCGCCAGTCACAAAACCACTCGATACGAAGGTACTTGGAGCCACTTGTATACCCTGCGCACCATGCAAACTCGTGTTTATGGCAATCTGATTATAAATACCCTCGTCATACCAAGTCGGAGGGCTTTCTGTGAGCTTATAGACCGAAAGAAGGGCACCGATACCAAGCAGCACAATCAGCAATAATATCTTTGATTTTCTGTGCATTTCAGTATATTGTTAGTCATATTATAGCCACAAACATACACTAAATCAATGAGCTCACTTTTCAAAAAAATATTCAAAAAGCTCCTCTCGATTGTTCCATTAACCTTGGCGACTTGGATCTATACAAAAATCATAAATAAAACGCCTCTGCGACATATTGTAAATAATTTTATCAAGTCTGGCATTCCAAAGGAGCTCGAAATCGAGGAAGGAAAAATGATTCTCAATCAAGACGATGTGGCCGTTTCTGGAATGTTGGCGGTAAATACCTTCGAACCCTTTCAAACTTTCCTTTTTAGAAAATTTGTAAAAGAAGGAATGACTGTTATCGATGTTGGCGCAAATATTGGATACTACACAGTCATTGCAGGAAAAAGAGTTGGTCAAAATGGTAAGGTGTTTTCATTTGAACCTGAACCTAAAAACTTTTCATATTTGAAACAAAATATAGAAGTTAATAATTTAAAGAATGTTACTCCTTCTCAAGTAGCACTATCGAATAAAACTGGCACAGAAAATCTTTTCCTTTTTTCTGAGAATACTGGTTCCTATTCCCTTGTCGACAATAGAAAAACTCAAACATCAATTCCTGTAAAAATAGACATGCTCGATAACGTTCTTCAAGAAAAAGTAGATATAATAAAAATGGATATAGAGGGTGCAGAATATTTAGCATTGGAAGGAATGAAACAAGTTATTTCAAGAAGTCCTGGACTTATTATCATGACAGAATTTTTCCCAAATGCTATCAAACGTTTTAATAAAGAGCCATTAGGTTTTCTAAAAATGCTAACAGATTTTGGATTTAATTTGTCTGAAATAGATGAGGATAAAAAAGAATTGAAACCGATTTTAAATATAGAAGAATATATTAAAAAGTTTCAAAAGGGTGAAATCGCTACAAATCTTTACGCGAAGAAGAGCTAATAACGGAAAGGAAAAGTTGACAATTATGTCAAAATGTGCTAAGGTTCGTAACGAATCAGTGACCGTGCGAAAGCTCGGTATATATAACAATTAAAGCGAAAGGCAGTGTCTGAAATTCACGGAAATTTTTACGAAGTGGAGTTCGCGGGGAGTTGTGGGAAGCTTTGGCACCCCTCAGGCGATTGTCACCATGGGCTTCTATCCACAGTTGAGAAACCCGGCACTCGCGGCGCAAGCCGAGCGTATCGCCCTTGAGATGAACGCAGCTCGAGTCAATAGTTCTCACACGCTTGTATCAAATCGGGTGAAGGTCATCGTCCCAGACGATGTTGTACAATACCTCACCGAACATCGCAGAAGTGCAGCTGTGTTTGACGGTGAGGATGGCACCTACCAATACCTTCTTCTGGTCAAAAGGTTCTGTGAGGATAATCTCATCAGAACGATCATCCTCGTAGCGCACGAAGACCACTACTGGCGATCCGTTTGGGTCGCCCGAAGGCTTGGGCTGGATGTCTGGATTCTGAGCATAAAGGATCTCATCCCCTACGACCCCGGCGTGAGCCCAGCCTGGTTCCGCTTCAAGGAGGTCTTGAAGCGTCTCCTATACTACTTCATGGGGCGTCTCCAGTAGGCCTCACAAGTCCGCAAGCATGGAAAGTTCGCCAGCATCTGGCAACACATGTTGGCGGGCTTTTCATTTATATAATTCTTCGTATCCTTCTATTTGCTTTTCCAATGTAAAGAATTGCTCTACCTTTTCTCTTCCCTTTTTTCTCATTTCTTTTGCCTTATCAGGATTTTCCAAAAGCTCAATCATTTTATTTGAAAAATTCTCAGTGTCGTAAGGATTAATAATAAATCCAGTTTCACCATCTACAATAATCTCTTTTGCCCCGCCAAAACTAGTCGCTATAACTGGTTTCTCTAAAGCCATTGCTTCGATATTTACCATGCCAAATGTATCAAAACAGGTTGAAGGAAAAACAGCGAGATGAGCTTTAGAATAAATCGCAGGCAGGTTTTTTTCTTCAGTCCAGCCAGTTATTACTACATTGAATAGTCCTTGAGCAGAGGCAATCAAAGATTCAGTATACGAATCTTTTTGACCCACGATAAGTAGGGTTAGATTTTTAATTTCCTTTGAAACTTCAAGTAGAGCCCTGGTAAGTTCTGCACCTCCTTTTGCTTGAGTTAATTTACCAGAAAATAAAACTGTTGGATTGGTATTTGTTTGACCAGAATTTTTCCAAACATTCAAGTCGACTCCATTATGAACAACTTCAACTTTTTTAATTCCATTTACTTCCAAAAGCTTTTTTAATTCATTACTTACAGCAGCGACATTATCTACATATTTTAAATAATGTTTGATAATGATATTCCTAAAAGGATTGTAGCGAAGTCTAAAAGAAAGAAATTGCTGCAATGGATTCATTTTGTAGTCTGCTTGCCCATCTACTTTTCCATAGTTTACCAACATGCAATCATGAGCAGTTAAGATAACTTTTGCACCAGTCTTTTTAGTTACCCTTAAACTATCATACGAAATATACTGATGAATATTGTGTGCATGAACAATATCAAATTTTTCTTTTTCTAAGATTGATCTGACGAAATCGACTGCTTTTGGATTATATAAAGAAAGGTAGGCTCTCCAACGTTCGTGATAAGAAGATTGAAAAGCAAAGATTTTTATGCCTTCGTATACAGATTCTCCAGCATTTTTCTCTTCCCTAACAGCAGTTACAACTGAAACTTGATGACCTTTTTTCAATAAACCTTTTGCCACATTAAAAGCTACTGCAGCTGCGCCACCTTGGCCAAAGGGTGGAAAATCGTCTGATAAAAGTAGAATTTTCACGTGAGTAGTTGATCAATATAAGGATACACCATCTCTGCGGTAATACTATCGATATGTTTTCGAGCTTCTGTTCTGTTATAAGTTCTAGAATTCATAATATGGATTTCTGCTTTTCGGCCGGGGAGAAAAACGAGTTTATGCTTTTCGCCTTTTGGTGGCTGCTCATTTTCATCCATTGAACCAATAATGTCGATCGTCGGCACATTGAAAGCCTCAGCAACATAAATAACTCCAGTATCGACAGCCATAAGAAGATCGAGGGTTGAAATAAAGGCTTTAATTTCAGAGAGATCAAATTGACTTGAAGTATCAACAACATTTTCTAAATTATTCATAAAATCTTTCATCGTCTTTATCATTTCTACATCCTGCTTTGTTCCAAGAATATAAATAGTCGCATCGTATTTTTTTAAAATATACTCAGCTATTTTTGCAAAATGAAGTGGGTTCCAAAGCTTTATATCATTTCCTACACCTGGCGCGATTCCGATTTTATATTTTTTAGATGATGGACTGACTTTGTTTTTAACAGATATCATATCAGAATTTAAAATTGCTAAATGCTTTGTAGTATCTTCTGAAAAAATTCCAAGCGGTTCTAACAGTCTCAAATATTCTCGAGGGGCGTAGTTACCCATAGTGTGTGAAACCGTTATAAGAAGCGGCCACATCATTCGATATGATTTTGTCTGATATGGTGAAAAGCCATTCTCCACTTTTGGAACAATAATTGTCTTTATTCCCGCCAAAAAGAAACAGGCTGCCGCAATAAAACTTGGAGTAGTAACGATTGCCACATCAAAATTTAGTTTTTTGATATTTTTAGCATTTTGATAAAAGTTTCTCTCATTCCAAGCAAAATAATTATCTATATCTGTATTCCCTTCAAATAATTTTGTGTACACGGACGAAGCACAAATAGTTGTTTGAATCTTTGGATTTGATTTTTTAATTGCTCTAAAAATAGGAGTGGCACAAACGAGATCACCCAGCTTTGAAGCCGGCATAATCAAAATCTTCTTTACACGTTCGATTCTCTTTTTTCCACGAAAAGGTGCGTAACTATATGTCTGAATTAGAAGTATTAAATTTTTAAAAATACTGTGCATCATTTTTTTATTCCAATAAACTCTAGAATATTTCGAGACCGTATTTCCCACGTAAAAGTTTTAACATCAGAAAGTGCTTTTTGAGCTTTGGCACGAGCTTCCTCGTTATGAGAGTTTACATAATCAATATCTTTCCCAAGAGAAGCTGCATCATCTGGAATGACAAAGAATGCATTCTCTTCATTCAAAACTTCTCTCAACGAGGGAAGATCGGATGCAATAATTGGATTTCCGCTCGCCATATATTCAAAGAGTTTAAGTGGTGAAGTGTTATATTTTGATATATGTTCTTTAGCAGAATTCGGCAAAACCAAAAAATCCGCAACCTTGAGATATAAAGGAATCTCTTCGTGCTTTTTATGTCCAAGTATTAAGATCCGATCTCTATATACTTTTGAAGCACAATATTTTTTAAATTCAGGAAGAGTATCGTCTGATCCACCAACTATAATGAGCAGCGCATCTTCACTAACAAATTCGAATGAATTAACGAGTGTATAAACTCCCTTCCAAGGAAAAAGATTTCCAGTATAGACCACAATCTTTTTATTTGTTGGAAAATTAAATTCTTTTCTCAAATCTTCTTTGTTTTTTGGGATATTTTGAAAAAGATCTAGATCAACTGCATCAGGAGCAATATGAATATTCTCAGCTTTATATCCAAGCAAAGTCAACTCATTCTTCAAAAAACTAGTTATAACAATTATTTTTTTAGCGAATCTTGCACAATGAACTAGAAAAGCATCACTTCGTGAAAGATAATGAATCTCAAGAAAAACATTCTTTGTTTTCATTCTCAAGAAACTAAGTGAAAGAATATCTCGACTATAACAAATATCACTTTTAAAAACCTTAAGGAATAGGAGTGAAAAAGCAAAAGAGGTTTTTTCAATTAAAAATGCAATTTTACTACCAAAAAAAGAAATGCGAGATGCGTCAATAATTGGAATTTCTTTAATTGAAAAATTATTCCTTAAATTATAATAAGAATAAATATCCTCAGAAATATCATTTTTTCTTTTTTTTGGAATGACGAGAGTGACTGGGACTCTATCAGCAAAAGAACTACACATCTTTGCAATAGCATACCCAAATGCTTTTTTAGTAGGAATATTTGTATAAGTTATGTAATACAGCATATTAGAATGATTTAAAAATTGATGTCAGATTATCTCCCATCTTCTCAGTTGAAAATTCCCTTTCAACTTTTTTTCGAGCCTTTTGAGTTAAATCTTTGCCTATCTTTTTCGCCTCTTCCACAGCCTTTATAATACCAGAAACATCGTATGGTTCTACTAATAGTAAATGCTGATGATCTAGCCCATAATCCGCAATATAGGCCTTTTTAGTGGCTATTACCGGTATTCCAGAGGCAAATGAATCCAAAAGCACAGTTTGACCAGAACAATCTGACCCATCAGCGAATTCGTCTGGATGAGTGGTGAGTAGAAGCACTGAAGCCTCTTCATATTTCTTCTTTAAATCATTTAAAGATAGATCGAAAAATGTCGTGACATTTGAAGGAATTTCGGTGATTCCTTTGAGATTTCTTTGGCTCAAAACGAGCTGGAATTGAGTTTGAGGTAATTGCTTTGCTACCTCAATAATAGTTTTATAATCCCTTCCATTATCTCTTCCAGCTGCCAAAACGTATTCTTTTCTATTTTCTAAAACAGGTTTATAGAAATGTACATCAACGCCAAGAGGAATGAATTTTAATTTTTCTTTATCGATTTCATGTTTCGCAAGTAATTGATCTTGTTGAACATTTGATAGAGAAATGATGAGGTCAATTTCTTTCAGAAGACTCTTAAGAAATCTATAAAATAAAGGTCGCTTGTCTTTTGATTGATTAAGCAGTCTGTTTAGAGAAATATTTAACAAAATAAACTTTTTCTTTGATCTAAAAAGCTTTTTCAATATTGCCATATAGAGAATTGATGATCCGAAAACAATGTCGGCATCACCTATCGAAAAATACATTAAAAAATGTTTTAATCTGAAATCTATTTTATTTCCAAAAAGTTCGCCAAAGAAAGTGTCAGAAAATTCTTTTGAACTAACATCAATGTCTCTTCCCAGGTGATTCATGCCATACAACTGTGTATCCGGAGCAATTCCCTTTGCAATAAAATCATTGAGAACTTTTCGTGATCCAGAAAATATAAATAGTACTTTTTTCATATATTAAAGCTTCACATCAAAACGTTTAGCCCAAATTTGGAATGTCATAAGTGCCCAAATGATTGAGAGATTATACTTCTTTTTGGTAACATGATCTTCGAGCATCTTTGAAACCTCTTCCCAATTAAATAATCCGGAAGTATTTAGTGCATATTGTGGTGAAAGAATCTCTCTTGCCATTGCTAGAAATTCTGGATGACGCAGCCACTTTGCCGCAGGAGTAAAGAATCCTCTTTTTGGTTGCTTGAGCAAATATTCCGGAAGGTCGGCAGCAAAAGCTTTTTTCAGCAACTTTTTATTAGTAAAAAATGAGAATTTCTTTGAAACTGGAATTGAAAGTGCATAATCAATAACCTCTTTATCAAGAAAAGGCACACGAGCTTCAACTCCATGTGACATAGACATAGTATCAGAAAGCATTAAGGCAAAATCAATCAACCACGTCTTTCGATCAGTATTTAAAATAGCTTCCTCAAAACTTGAGCCTTTCATATACTGATTCATAAAATCAGCAGTAATTTTTGGCTTTAAAATATCTTTTGAGAAAATTGGCTGTAAATCCTTGTCCTTTTGGAATAGGAATTGCGAATAACGATCAATCCAATTTCTCTGAGCCAATTTAGCAAAAGTAGGATGCACTTTTGATAGCATATTAGTAATGAAACTTGGCAATCTTTGATACTGGGTGGCAATATATCCAAGTCTGTATCTTTCATATCCTGCAAAAAGTTCATCACCTCCGTCTCCACAAAGTACGACGTCTGCGTATCCTTTTGTAGCTTTTGATAGCGCAAAGAGTGCGCAGGCTGTAGGATTTGAAATTGGCTCGTCCATTTGATACACGACTTCTTTGAGAGACTTCATAACGTCATCTGAGGAAATAAGAACTTCATGATGCTCAGTTTTATATCTCTTTGCGGTCTCCCTCGCAAGGTCTATATCTTTATTATATTTATTTGCTTCTTCGCCATTCCCAAGTGAAAATCCTACAGAAAATGTTTTAATTTTCTCATGCCGTTTTGAAACACAATCCAAAATGACACTCGAATCAATTCCTCCAGACAAATACACACCAACTGGTCGATCAGAAATGAGTTGTCGTTCAACAGCATCCTCAACCTTTTTCTTTATATCTTTAACTATTTCACCTTCACTAGCTTTGGTTTTCGAAACACTATCATTATAGTATTTCTCTATAGATAACTTTTCATTTTTGAAAAAACCATAAGATCCTTGCGGAAATTTAAAGATATCAGTAAACATAGTTAGTGGTTCTGGAACATAGAGTAATCTGAAGTAATGATTTAAACTATCCAAAGATAATTTCTTAGAGATTTCTGTCCAAGAAAGAATTCCTTTTATTTCTGATGAAAAAATAAACTTTCCATTTTTCTCTGAATAGTAAAGTGGTTTGATTCCAGCATGATCTCTCGCCAAAAAAAGAGTTTTCTCTTTTGTATCCCAAATAGCTAGAGCAAACATTCCGTTAAATTTATAAACACACTCCTTTCCCCACTTTATATATGCCTCAAGAATAACTTCTGTATCACCTTTCGAGATGAATTTTACATCAGATAATTCCTTTTTAATATCTTGAAAATTATAAAGTTCACCATTGTAGGTAATAGCGTATCGTCCATCTTTACTAAGCATCGGTTGAGACGATGCACTTGAAACATCAAGAATACTTAATCTATTGTGACCAAAAGTTATACCCGGCGCCATCCAAATATTACTTCCGTCTGGACCACGATGTTTCGTGCACTCATTCATGAGCTGCGCTAAGTTCTTATCTTCAAATGTAAATCCATTTATTCCACACATATTATTTTTTCATCCAAATATAGTTAGTGTCTCCAGTTCCTGGAAAAATATATCCTCCAAGGCGTGCGAGACTGACATGCCACTTTTTGAAATTAGTATTGAAATGAGGTTTAGTTGTTTGTGTATTTCTCGCTTCAATAATTTCTAGATTTGAAATCTTTGCTACTTTTTCCAATTCAAAAACAGTATATTCTCGCCAATGGCCATTAAAACTTTCACCTGCTCTAAAAAATGGATCAATGTTAGACGTAGGAGCTCTTCCCAAAAGCATTCTTAATCTATTAAGAAAATTTGAAACGTTAGGGGTAGCGATATAAACTTTTCCATCTTTTTTTACAAAACTTATGAGATTTTGAATAAAACCTTTTAGATCTTTTTGATGCTCGATCACTGCTACACTCAAAACTACGTCAAAACTTGCATTCTGATTTGAAGTAAAAAGATCACCAGAAGAAATTTCTAGGCCTTCTTTTTTCCAAATCTTTTTGAGATTTTCTATATCATCAATTCCGTATGAATTATTTGCTTCAAAGACATATCGATCGATACCACGCACACTGTAGCCGAGATTTTTAAGAGCCAAAACTAAAATACCGATTCCACAGCCAACATCTATAATTTGATCATTTTTTGATACGTTTTTAATAATACTTTCCAAATGGAAGAGATTACTATCAGATTCCCATCGCTGAGAATCGGCATATGGAGATAGGGTCGTATACGCTTTATTGAGAGCCTCTTTGAGAGCAGTTTTCTGGCTATTCATGACAAAAGACTAGCATTTATAGCCCCTTTTGGATAGATAGGGCTTCACTTACGACTTCATCCAACTTTTCTGAAGAAAAGAGTGATTTTGATGTGTTTTTAGCGCTGATTGAAAGAGTTTTTCTTAATGCAAAATCTTTTAGACTAATTAAGGCATCGCAAAACTCTGTAACATTTTTAGCAAAAAGTATGTTTTGTTTATCAAAAAAAGGATAGTCACCAATTCCCCTCTGAGATGTAATTGTTGGAAATCCTCTGGTTAATGATTCAAAAATCTTTTGTTGCATTCCCGCGCCAAAAAGTGACGGTATCAAAGCTACATCCATATCTTTAAGAAATACGTCAAGGTCTTCTTGGAAACCCGCATATTCAACATTATTTTTTACATAGTGATTAAATTTTGGCGGAAACTTATTACCTAAAATATAAAACTTAAAGTCCTTTGGATGTGTTTTAAAAATCATCGGTGCGATCTCGGCAATAACTGTTCTTAGAGCTTCTTTATTGTGAGCAACAGTATATGTTGATCCCATAAAAAAAACTTTGATTAACTGAACATTTCGATTTTCTACTTGATAATCCACATGCATCGGCAATGCTCGTAATGGTAGATTTATAACCTTTTTTGCGCCGAGTTCTTTATATTTCTTTTCTTCTTTTGGAGTGATCGATAAGATAACATCACTTGATCGAAGGGTAATCATTTCTCCAATATATTTTGGAATGTATTTAAGTAAATTAATTGGCGACTTTCCATCTTCCTCAATAAAATGACTTGGTTCAAAATTAATTGATCTCGTGATAATCCTAACTCCATACTTTTTCGGAATATGATATAGAGGCCAAAGATATGTATACTCAAACCAGGCAATATCTGGTTTCCAGTTTATAATTTCATACTCGACTGCTTTTTGTATTACTTGCTCGCTGTATTCAAAGGCAGCGCCGTCGAGATAAAGTGGATTTTTAAATTTAGCAAAGAACTTCTGCACTTTTTCTTTTGGAGATAGTTTTTTATTACTATACTTATATGGCACACCAATGATTTTAATACCAAGTTTTTTTTCAATTTCTTTTACAAATTCTGGAGTCTGCCATTCATTGAGCTTTGCAATAACGCGCACATCATGGCCAAGCCTGATAAGTTGTTTAATGCCATATGCCCGATCAAGCTGCTCTGCACCACGATGGGGAAAAGGCAATGCAGGCATAATCATCAGAATCTTTTTTGAATCAGGAATCATAGAATTCTAAAATATTTCACGATATCCAGAGTCAAAATTTTAAAATGGTAGCGCACGATCGTAAGTTCCATCCATAGTGGCATACTTTCTTTAAATCCATGGAGTAAATACATTTTAGGTAAACGATAGAAAAGATAGCCTGCAATTGTTCTCAAGCGTCGATACACAGCCCAATACATAAAATCTCCGAACTTTCTCTTCGGTGATATTTCATTTTCAAGTTTTGCGTATCGAAGCGAATATTTCCAAAAATTCTTCACGCGCTCCTCTGGCCAAAAGAAATTATAATAACTTTTCAGTGTTCCAGCTTGAAACTTCTTTTGATCCCAAATGAGATGATCGTGGACTTGTCCCTTGAAACGAGCTTCGACTGATTTATGGACTAGACGTGTTTGATATGAAGGATACGTTGCCTCGTACTTTATTTCTTTAGCTATTCCCTTTTCTTCTAAAAAAATCCGAGTCGGCATTCTGTAAATAAGATGTTTCGGATTCGGATCCGCAACAATAGCCCTTATTTCTTCAACAGCTTCCTGTGACAACGTATCATCAGCATCCATAAAAAAATACCAATCATACGTAGACGCTTCCATATTCTTTTGACGAACTGTAGCTTTATCTTTAATACAAGAAACATTTTTCTCATCTGTTTCGTATTGCTTAATAACTTTTACTCCATAACGAGCTGCTATCTCGCGAGTATTGTCAGTACTATTTCCATCACAAATAATTATTTCTGCAAAATCTTTAAAAGATTCTAAACATGCTGGCAAACCCTCTGCCGAATTGAGAGTTAAAATTCCGACTGAACATTTGATCTTATTTTCTAAAATAGTCTTTTGCATATTATTTTAATTGAATAGTATCAAACAATCTCGAAATAAGGGATTTAAGAGAGTGATTTTGCACGACAATATCTCGTAATTTACCACTTATCTCTTTCTTGTTTTTTTTTCTAATAAAGTTTTTCAAAGTAGTTACTAAACTATCTACGTCTTTTGTTGTGAAAGTTAGGCCATAAGGAGACAAAATAGGAATGAGAGCGTCGTTTGAACTTACAACTAAAGTTCCACAGGCCAAAGCTTCTAGGGCCGCCTTATCCAAACTACCTGTTGTACTTGTATGCATAAACAAATCGGCATTGTGTAAATATGGAAGAATCTTTTCTTGAGGCATCGGTCCGCGAAACATTACAATGTCTGATAAACCATTGTCTGAAACATATTTCTTAACCACATTGAAATATGAAACATCTTCTTTTGTAATAGCTGATCCAATAATATCGAGGCTTATTTTCGTTTCAGTTTTAAGTATATTGATGGCTTTCAAAATAGCTACAAGATCTTTTGATTCAGAAATGCGTCCGACTGTTACCAATTTCAATTTACTATCATCAAAGACTTTATTTGAATTAATAGAAAAAAAATCAACATCAATTCCATGTCCCATAACATTTAGTTTAGAAGTTTTAATTCTAAAACTTTCTTTAGATGCACTAAAGATTTTTTTAATAAACAAAACAGACAATTGAAGTGAGGTCGTAATACTTTTATGTGTATACCAGAGATAAATATCCTTTCCAAGGATTTTCCAAATGATTCCACCCAAAAGAACATAGACCTGATTCATATGAACAAAAACCTTATCATAATTATTTCGTTCAGACCAAATGTATGTATAAAAATTAAGAAGATATTTTATTCTTGACTGCCCTTTTTCCTTTCCCAAAGACAAAACTTTTACATTTTCAGGTAGATTGTATTCTCCTTTATATAGACAAATAATGGTGACTCTTTCAAAATACTTTGCAAATTCTAAAAGCCAACGATGGAAAAATCCCAAATTTTGATCATTTTTATCTACTTTTTGTGTAAGGATTAAAAGTTTCATTATCTTAATAGTTCCAAAATCCCCTCTGCGATACTATCGGCTTTCCAATCGACGATTCTCGCGCCAATTTCTTTTGCAATTCCTACATCAGTCGAAACGACTACACATGACGCAGCTTGAGCTTCTTTAGAAACCATACCGTAGCCTTCAAACCAAGAAGTTACAAGGAATGCATCACATCCTTTATAATATGGAATCAAGTCCGTCTGCCAACCTTCAAAAACCACTGACAAATCGATTTTTAGTATATATGTCTTCTTTTTAAGTGCTGACATGAGACTACCGGAACCAACAATTACCAGACCAGCTTCAGGCATTTTTTCTTTAACTAATTTCATGGCTTCAAGTGCCATGTCTATATTCTTTTCTGATTCGAGTCGAGAAGCTATAACAATAATCTTTGTAAACTGTGGAAATTTCTGATGAAGGTCAAAAGCTGGCTGCGTATTTTTAATATAACCAACATTCACCTCAATAGGTTTAACAATAATTTTTTCTGGATCGATTTTTCTTGCAACCAAAGAATCAGCAATCTTTTGCGAAACAACTCGTATGGCTTGGGCTTGTGTCAAAGTAAATCGAGAAATGAAGAGTCTAATTTTATTTAAACTTGCCTGAACAAAACCGATTCGAGTATCGACAAAATACGGACTAAATAAATCAGTATGAATTTGCAAAAGTAATTCAGAATTCTTTCGAAGGTTTGCTAAACACTTCCCTGCTAAAGCCGTTTCAAAAGGATCTTGGCAAGTAACAAGAATAGGGATTTCTTTGTTAATTCCCGCCATAATCTTTTTTCCTATCTTTCGAGCATCTTTAACATAATTCCACCTCACCAAAGAATTGGTTGAACTAATCGTAAAGTTCGAAGAAACTTCTATTCTCTCAAACTTTTTGCTCGATAGAACAATGATATGTAATTCTTTATAGAGCTTTGCATATTCAATCATTCGCGCTCGCACAAAACTTTTTTCAAGGAAAATCTGTCGATCAGTTGAGATCATGATCGCCGTATAGTTTGAATAGTTTTTATACTCAGTTTTATAGTTTTGCATGTAAAGAAATGATTTCCCGACTTATATCATCCCAAGTATGAATCCAATTGAACTTTCTTATTTTTTCCGCTTGAGCTTTTCGATTAACAGGATCTGACATCCACACAATCTTATTTTTAATATCATTTTCATCCATTGGATTAACAAAAATTGCACAGTCTCGAACTCTATTGTCAATACCAGTTTCCTCAGTCAAAATAAATGGTGTGCCGACGCGAATAGCATCAAAGATCATATTTGGACTTATATCTCCAAGTGATGTCAAAATAACAGCGTATGATCGTCGCATTCTTTCTTGGAAATTATCGTATACTGCTTTTGTTGTATCAAATTCTATTTCTCCTAATCCTTTTGTAACAACTTCTTCTCGTGCTATTTTAAATGATCTCTTCAAAGTCTCAATATTTTTCCAAACCAAATCTCGCGTTCCAGCTACAAATACTCTATTCTCTGGCTCAATTTGCTCTTCACGAACTCCACAGAAATTTTCTACAATATTACTTTTCTTTGGATCGAGTCCATATACCTTCTCAAAGATTTCTTTTTGCCATTGCGTACTATAAATAATAAGTGCTGCGTTTCGAAGTGCATCTCCACCAAGTTTATAAACAATCTTTTCTTTTCTTGAGAGCTTATCTAAAGAACTTGCATAAAAATCTTTAAACAAAACAAGTTCTCCAGTTCTTTCCACGTAACTTTCCCAGAGATAATCTCCACCAGTTCTTATGATGTATTTTTTACGCATGATTTTGCAGGCGTACATTGTTGGTACAGCAGCGCTCCATGTATCTAGAACAAGAATAAGATCCGCATTCCAGCCTTTTCTAAAAATCTTCAAGAAAAAAAGAATATGTCGGAGAAACGTTGGAAAAGCTCTTTCCCATCGATATGCAGCCACTCTTACCTCATGACCCTGACCTTTCCATGTTTCGTAGAGATTTCGGGCATATTGAGCTGGACCGCCGATATCTGGCGGATATATACCTGTTGAAATAAGGATCTTCATAGCTTTTTATCTAATATCATTAAGAATACCTTATTTTTCATATCACTGGCAATAAGGCTCCATTGGTACTTTTCCTTGACCATTTTTATAGCATTTTTGATGATAAAATCACGAGATTCTGTATCTTTAATCAATTTCTCAACCTTCTGTGCAATACTCTTTGGACTACTGACGTCACAGAAAAGTCCTGTCTCACCGTCTCTCAAAAAATCAACAATTCCACCAACAGGAGTAGCAATTATCGGAATTCCAGCAGCCATTGCTTCTATATATGAATTTCCAAAACCTTCAGACAATGAAGGCCGAATAAAAATATCAGAAATATGAAGATATTGTGGCATTTCTTTATGAGAAACGTAACCAAGAAATTTTACTCGTTCAGAAAGCTTTAATTTCTCCACCTTTTCTTTTAATTCTTCTTCTTGATAACCAGTTCCAAGTACCAGAAACTTTACGTTGTGCGGTAAATACTGAAGTGAATCAATAATATCTCCGACAGCATTCTTCACCACAAGTCGAGAAGTTGTGATGAGGAAAATGTCATCTGTCTTCTTTCCTAGTTTTTGTTTCAAAATTTCCAATCCGGCTTGAGGTTTTTTATGTGAGAATACTTCAAAATCAACTGCATTGGGAATAACCACAACAGGACATGTAGCCTTCATTTCTTTTGCCCAATCAGCCAAATAGTTAGAAATTGTCTGTATATAATCAGCACGAGTAAAAATCATTTTAAAAAGTGGGTAAGCTGGCAGTGCACGTCTTTTAATATAAGGAATTGGATCTCCTTCTTGTAGAGTTAAAATAAATGGAACTTGAGGACTACATAATTTAAACAAAACTGCAGCAAAAGAATTATAGGTAGCCATCATTGACCATATAGCATTGTATTTATTTTTCTTATGTAGCGACAAAGCCTTAAAAAATCCAAGAAAAACAAAAAGATATTTATTGAAGTGTAAATACCACGACAAAGAATCTGAAGAATTTTTCTGCCGAGACGAAAAACCGAGTCGGTGAATATTTATATTACCAATCTTTTCAAATTTTGGTAGACGAGAATCAAGTCGGAGCGTGACCATATCGAATTCAATTTCCTCAGGAGAAATCCGGTCAGTAATCTCTTTAATAGCTACTTCTGCCCCACCAATAAAGCGAGGGTAGTAGACGAGTGAAAATATGAGAATTCGTCGCATGTAAAAATGGTAACATAAAAAAAGTTCAGTGTCTCTCTTGCCATTAATTCTCATAAGTCTATAATATTCCTCACGTACCCACCTGTTTTATTAGATTAATTATAAAAACACTATGCCAGATATACAACCAAGTTATTTTAAAGAATTTAGAGAGGAGTTAAATAAGAGATTCGACGGCATTGATAAGCGGTTTGATGGCATCGATACAAGACTGGATGGAATAGATACAAGACTGGATGTTATTGATGAAAAACTTATACTTATTGATGATCGACTAGTAAAAGTAGAAATTCGATTAGAAAAAGTCGAAAATAGATTGACGAAGGTAGAAGGTAAGATCGACTATCATTTCGAAACCATAGGAGAATTAAAAGTCCAAAATACTGACCAAGAAAAAAGAGTTGCGAGAATAGAAGAGATCACTTTTGTATAGAACTATTCAACTCTCAAAACATCCCTGAGAACATCCTCTGGAACCTCTTTTTTCTCTTTGTTTTCATTTAATGAATCAATTTTAATTTCTGATTTATTTTCTACTTTTTGTGCGGCTGCAGAAGCGGCTGGTTTTGGTGCTGGTTGTGAAGCTAAAATAGAAGCCAAGGCAGACTTTAATTCATTAACTCTTTGAGGGTTAGCATCTTTTTGATTATTATTCTTCGGAGTACTTGTAAGTGAGCTTAAAGATATTGATTTTAACGTGGGTTGAACAACAGGTTGAGGGGCGAGTTTTGGTGGCTCAGTTTTCATAGTAGAATGTACAACTGGACTTGGGATTGGAACTGGGGTAGGTGCTGGAGCTGGCTTTAGTGTAAAAGGCGGAGTAGAACTTGGAGTAGGTTTTGGCGAAGCCTGCATCGGCGACTTTTCTCTCACAGGAACTTTCATCGGTGCCATCCATTCATCAATTTTCTTTTCAACTTCGACACGATTACTCGCAAATTGCTTTCGTGATTCTTCGATCACCTTATCCTTACTTGAACTCTCTGGAAGTGCTATAGGTGGTAGAGTTGTAGCAGAAAATGGCGCTGAACTGATACCATCGATCATCAGCTTCAAATAAATCTGGACGAAGCCAAGATTTACAATATCTTCTGCCGTAAACTGTGGTGAGAATTCCTTTTCCAAAACTTCAGCGTCAAAAGCACCGACACGGAATACAATCATTGTTCCCACGTTACCGAAAACAGCATCTCTCACCTCTTCTTCCATTTGCTCGATGTACTGGTGAGCCATGGTAAGGTTTAATTTATATTTTCTAGCCTCAGAGAGAATATCAGCAAAAGATTCATTGGCAAAAGACTGGAACTCGTCCACGAAAAGATAGAAGTTCGGAAGGGTTTTCATAACTCTATCAGGAACGTCAGCACGAGAAAGTGCTGCTAGATAGATCTTGGTAATAATCATTCCACCCAGAAGATTGGCATTTGATTCACCAATACGCCCTTTTGAAAGGTTTACAATGAAAATTTTCTTTTCATCCATCATTTTTCGCATATCAAAAGATGATTTTGGCTGACCGATCATATTTCTGATCAAAGCATTGGCGGTAAATTGTCCGATCTTATTTTGAATAGCAGGAACAGCTTCTGCGGCCATTCGTTCTGTATAGTTTGCAAATTCTTGAACCCAGAAAGCTTTCACCGAGGAATCAGTTATATGAGTGATCACTTCTTTTCGGAAATCCTTATCAGAAAGCATTCTATTTACTCCGAGGAGAGTTGCGTTTGGATATTCCAAAAGCGCAAGGAGTGTATTTGTCAAAATATATTCCATTCGAGCTGACCAAGCGTCTTTCCAAATCTTTTTAAATGTACTCATGAGCCCAGAAACAACGAGATGTCTCTTATCTACATCGACACTTTCTAAAACATTGAAGGAGATTGGATACTCCATATCAAAAGGAGCAAAATATACCACATCTTTTTGACGACTTTCTGGAACATATTCTAAAAGGAGTTCCGCGGTCTTTCCGTGAGGGTCAATAAAAGCCATACCTTCACCATTTTTAATATCCTGCACAGCCATGTTTTCGAGTAAAGTCGACTTTCCCATACCAGTCTTTCCAATAACATATACATGCTTAGTACGATCCTTGGCCTTGATACCAAAGGTCACTTTTTTATTTCGAGCATCTGTTTGAGCAAAATATGTAATCCTTTCTTCATTCATAAATATAGAACCTTATATTAAATATTGTACCACAATTCATGATACTATGGATGTATGGACGTCACTATGAAGAAAATCTGGATACTACTACGACCTTATTTACCTACTATTATTCTTCTTTCATGCATTACGATACTCTTTGCCATTGTACGTCCACAGGCTCTCGTATTTGAAATACAAAATCTATTTTCGAGCAACACCCTTATCTCTTTGGCTCTGCGGGATAGTCTTATCTTTGGAGGAATTTTAGGTTCTATTGTCTTGGCAATTCTTTATGTTGCTATGGGCATAGATTTGAAACACACTCCAAAACGGATCGCCGCACAGATCGGTTTGTTTATGGTGCTTATCATATG
>JANXRK010000040.1 GCA_025353045.1 Candidatus Tayloriibacteriota bacterium | reverse complement strand
TGTAGCTCTAAGCTTTGTGCCTTCGACCGAGTTCGGTGGCAACACAAAGAAAATGGATTGTGCTAGGCACAGACAAATCTTATTTAAGGACAACTGAAATATCCATAATTCTTGCAAGAGATTCTATTTTGCCTGATTGTGCAAATGTTGGTATACCTAACAAACAATTATCTTTTAGTAAGATTGCTGCCCCACCAGAATTACCCTGCTCAACTTTTGCAGAAGTGATAAAGAAATCACCATCATATCCCGCAATAATTCCTTCTGTAGCTGTAATGCCGGTTTTAGAACCAACGGTTGGATATCCTAGAATAACTACACTATCGCCAATTGAAGGTTTATTTTTACATATCGCAGGCTGTGTTGCAGTGATATTTTTAATTTGTGAATCGGGATTGTTAAGATAAAGAACTGCCCAGTCGGCACCTGCAGATGAAACACGAATATCATCACCAGAATAAGTAGCTGCGTTGCTAGGTAGCTTCGTTCTGCAAGTACTCGGAGTTATATTTTCTGGGACAAGAACATGTCTATTGCTTAATACCACTGTTTGATTATTCCATCCAAGTGCTGTGCCAGAACCAGATGATACCCATGATTCCTGGTTTTGGACAAAATCGCATTCCACCCTTGCAATAATTTGACTCCACTGGCTGACAACGGTCGCAAGGCTATTAGAATTTGCAGAAGATGGTCCTTGATTGACTTTATTTTCAAGTCTTTGAATAATCGCCTTTGCTGCACTTTCCTGAGCAATTCTTTGGCTTGATTCCTGATTATATTTTTGATTAAGCGTATCAAGATTTTTATTTGTATCTTGAAGTGTCTTTTGTTGAGATACAAGAAAATCTTTTAACTCCACCTCTCTCTTTTGGTAATAATTAGAAACAGAGAAAAATACTACCACAATACAAAGCACGGACGCTCCGATGCCTATTGTTCTATGACTTTTAAGCCAAGAGAAACTGACTTTTGAAATTAGGCGGTATTTGCCAATAAGATAAAAAAGTATAAACAAGACAAACATCGCCAATACCAATAATCCCCATTTTGAATTTGAACGAAATTGATCAAAAGTATTTTTTAACCATCCACCAATACCTAGTTTCGTTGTTTCTGATGATGTTGTGGTGGCACTAACACTTCCAGAATTTTTATCTATGAGTTTTTTGGATTCATCTGTAAAATTATTTGCCGAAATCCACTTGTCCCATCCTGCAAGAATTGGATCGTCTATTTTGACCTTATACCATTCTCCGGTTTTATCTAAACCAACTATTTGTAAATTGGTGCCAGCGTCAACATAGGTTAAAAGTGTGCAATTGCTAGTTGACGGACAATTCAAAACAGAACTCTGTTTTTTTAATGTTGCAGTACCAATCAATGCGTCCTTTTTGATTTCAGATGAACCACCTATTTTTGATAAAATATTTTCTGGAATCAGAGTGTAGTACATCCATCCAGTTGATGTTTGCCACTTTGATTCTGGTAATTCCTTTGCTTGTTGCGTGCTGTTGTCAAAATATCCTCGTTCAATAAGGTGGACTTTATACCATTCACCTGATGATTCAATTATTTCAATACGAGGAATCATTGCCCCGTATTGCAGTATCTTACAATCAAAAGCTGGACATTCACGAAGTTTTTCGTTTCCTACACCGTCAAAAACTACTGGAGGATTTATTAATGAGGCATGAACAGCAAAAGGTAAAATAAGTGTTGCAAACAGAGCAATTTTTAGAATTGATTTTTTCATACTAAGTTTTTTTATTTTCCGTTTCCATAATCTTATTTTTCAAATAATTATCCAAATCTTCCAATGTAAGAGAATCGCCATCTTCTTTTTTGAAGCTATCAGATGTAAAAACATAATCTCGTAAATTATTTTCTGCTATCATCAACTGAATTTGAAGTGATCCAAATTGTTTTAAGAAAAGTGATATTGTATTTTTGTGTCTTTGAATATTCCAAACAGACAAAGCTGTATCACTGACGCCGATTTTTACACTCTTTCTATCTACATTAAAAAGAGCATTGTATCCATCTCCAGTTTGGTCTAAAAGTTCAATGAATTTAATTTCCATACTTTTTCTATTTTATAAAATAATTTATATCTTTATTATAAATCTTCGCAAAAAATTGGAGTTCGACGACATCAACCCTTTGCTGTCCTGATTCAACGTTAGAAATATGCGATTGCGGACGCTTCAATTTCTTTGCGACTTCTACCTGTGTCAATCCTGCCTCCTCGCGAGCTTTCCGTAATCGCTCAACAAAATAGGCGTATTCCTTTGTTCTTATTGACCTTGTCATATATTATCATTGTCTATCCAAACATTCAATATCCAAAGTTTAGATATTATGATAAACTTAATTTGGTAGCGGCGAATCAAAACCAAAAAATTCCTTTCCATTTTTTGTCGGCTCCCCCCACACCCCCCGCCGAAAATCTAAAGAAAGGAAGGAAAATTTTTGGTTTTGTATCCGAGCGAAGCGAGGACGAGGCGCGCATCATTCCACATCGGGATTTTGTTGGAAAAAAGTTCGGATTTTGTTCAGGAGACACAGCAGTCATGTGAGACAGACCGTGTCTCCTAAAATCGCTATATTTTGCAACACATTATAAAGACGAGTCATGGACTCGAACTTTTGTGATTTTTACTAAATTTGGAATAGTCATATTTTAAGCCTTTTAGCGAGTTCGAGTCCAAGATTGGTTAAAATGTTAACATATAAATAATATGAAACTAGCGATAATAGGATCTGGACCAGCCGGAATAACTTTCTATAAAAAGATAATGGATTCTCATATTGTTGATCCGGGCTCTGTGTCCATGTTTGATCCCAAAGGGAAAATATGTCCTCAACAAACCGAGCATAATTTGTATGTTGAGAATATTAAATCAAAGTGCCCAGAACAACTTAAATTTTTAGTGGATGGCACAAAGTCCGGACCTCAACTTCAAGGATGTTTTCAAGACGATGTCCTCAAGATATACCCATTATTTGATGTTAGAGCAAATGCAATTACCAAGATTGAGAGAGCTAAAGAAGGTAATTTCAAACTTTTCAACGAAGATAATGTGGTGGAAGTGGTTGATGAGGTTGTCCTAGCCACAGGAGTACGTCAGAAACTTTTGCCAGAGACAGTTTTTGATGACAGAAGAGAGTCTTACGACTACACATTCAAGAAGTTTTCAGAATTTCAAAAAATAGATTTCTTGCTTAACGAAGTGATATTTATCGGTAACGGAGACAATGTTCTTTTTAAGGCGCATAGATTGGCGCGGTGGATTCTTGATCAAAACATACCGTATTTACCTTCATGCATTAAAATATTCGTAAAAGGTAATTTCAAGAATGATTGTAATCCTCACTTTATTGGTGAGGTTATGGAATTTATCGATGCAAGCTTAATCGAAATAAGAAATTCTTTTTCGAAAATTGAAAGTATTAGCGGTAATGTTGTAGAGGAAGGAGTAAGAAAGATACGGTGCGTCAATGAAATCTATATTTCTAATTTCGAAAAGGGAGCCTATCTCTCAATTCATACAGGTAACACTCCAAATATTCCCCAGCTAATCAACTGTTCATTGGAAAATCTGATTCTAATTGGAGACTTAAGCCTTTTTGTTAAAGGAAAAATCTGCAGCATATATGATGCCATAATGGATGCTGAAAATATGGCCGATGAGCTAATCAAATTACAAGGAATTAAGATGGCTCTTATGCGAAATTATCCTATAGATAAAATCTTATTCATCAGAAAATTCGAGATGTCCTTTTCAAAGTTCACCACCCAAGATCATCATTTTTTAGTAAAAACTGATCAGGGTATGTTGTTTCTTAAAAAATACAATAGGTCCCATAAGGAAAAGATACAAAAAGAAATAGAGGCAATTAAAAAATTGAGAAAAATGATTAGTATTCCCTCAATATTTCCAACTAACAATGGAGATTTATTTCTCGAAAACAATGGGGTGATTTTTGTTCTCTATGATTATATAGATGCTTCAAACTTAAAAGATATGAGTGTGGATGAGAAATCTTTTTTTGACATACTCTGCGAAACAGAATCCAAACTTGTAAGGTCGATTTCTGATAATGAATTTTATAACTTCAAAGAGCATTTTGATCGCTTCGGACTCGAATCATCTCTACTTATCGATGTAATTAAAAAGGATGATAGACCACATTCATTAAGGGATGTGGATTATGTTAATTTCCTCATCGATGAGATGAAATCACTTAAAGGAACATTGATTGGGCTTGAGATTCCGAAAAATTTAATACATGGTGATTTCTTGCCACAGAACCTTCTTAAGGACAAAGCAGGAACTATTTGGGTGG
>JANXRK010000068.1 GCA_025353045.1 Candidatus Tayloriibacteriota bacterium | reverse complement strand
CTTCTTATCAAACTCATCCATCCCTGTTTCTGTAGCCATATAATTTATGTAAGTGAAATTATTACATGGCCATTATACCATATCCTATTGAGTCAAAATCTCCGCCCCACTTTTAGTTATAAGCACCGTATGTTCAAAATGCGCGCTTTGCTTTCCGTCTTTTGTTTTATATGTCCATCCATCTTTATCTAAATAAATATGTCTACTACCAAGATTAAAAATTGGCTCAATAGCGATGACCATTCCCGGTTTTAAAACTTCTCCTTCTCCCGCTTTTCCATAGTTTGGAATAAATGGATCTTCATGAACACTGTATCCAACTCCGTGACCAGCTAGTTCTTCAACTACAGAAACCTTACCGGCCAAAGCCACTCTTTCTATAGCCATACCGATATCTCCTGTCTTTTTACCTCCTTTTGCAGCCTTTATACCAGCTGCTAGGGCCTTTTTACAGACATCGAGAAGATTGGTCAATTCAGGCGAAATAGAGCCAACAGCAACAGTTACAGCTGCATCAGTTATAAGTCCACCATGTGTAAGACCGAGATCTAAAGTGACAACATCCCCTTCTTGTAAAACTTTATCTCCTGGAATACCGTGCACGACTTCATCATTGATAGAAATACAAAGACTTGCCGGAAAAGGAGTTTTGGAATCACGAGAAGAATAATTTAAGAAGGCTGGGGTGTCTCCCCCTTCCAAGATTAAGCGGTAAGCCTCATCATTGAGTTCTTTTGCAGAGATCCCGGGCTTTACCATATCAACAAGTTTATTCAAAATCTCGGCATGTCTCTTACCACCCTCTCTCAAAATCTCTATCTCTTCTTTTGTCTTTATGGTAATCATACTAGTTGCTTAATTGCGCGACGATATCTTTATGTATTTCTTCGACAGAACGATTTCCATTAATATGAACGAAATTATATTTCTTATTATTTTTGTAGTATTCAATCGCTGGCACTACATCAGTTTCAAACCAAGAAAGTCTCTCTGCAATATCTTCACGAGTATCGTCTGTTCTCTTTCTTGCCATTAATCGATCGATAGATTCTTCTTTTGAAAGATCGAGATGAATCACCAATGGTCTTTTGAGATCGTAAAATTCAAATACCGAGTCAATGACGCCAGCCTCATGCAACTTTCTTGGCATACCATCCATGATAATGTGTTCATTCTTTGTAAATTTATTAACAAGAACGTTTGCCCACATATATACGGCTAAAAATTCCGGCTGTAAACCTCCAGCGTCTGCCACCTTTTTTGACATCTTTTGAGTATCAGAATCGCCTTTGATGAATTCACGGAATTGTTCACCAGTCTGAATATAAAGGATCTCCCTCTTTGGATCTACTTTTTTTAGATATTCATTGAGTAATTTTGCTTGAGTACCCTTTCCACAACCAGACCGCCCAATAAATATGAAGCTCTTTTGATTCATGGCGTCATTATAACGTAAATTTCTTTAATGCGCACAAGCTACTTTTCTCTCAACATGTTTCGAGAAAAGTACTTCTGCGCTTACGAAATTTACTTAGTATTCTCGCATTGAAACCTGAGCATCCACTTTCTTGAGAAGATCGAGAACTACAGAGACAACGATAAGGAGAGCTGTGCCTCCAATAGCGATAGATTGATTCCCTGTAAAGCCTTGAGTAGCGAGAGGTAAAACAGCAATGATACCAAGGAACAATGCACCGACAAGAGTGATTCGAGTTACGATTTTACCAAGATATTCCATAGTAGATTCACCTGGTCGAACTCCAGGAATGAATGCTCCACCTTTTTGTAGATTTTCTGAAATTTGCTTTGGATCAAATGTAACAGCTGTGTAGAAATATGTGAAGATAAAGACAAGGAAGAAGTAAAGAATTGCATGCCACCAAGGATTAGCCAAGAAATCTGAAACTGAAGTAGCAAAGTCAGCAATTCCAAGATTTGCAGAATGTGAGAAGAAGTTAGCGATGATTTGAGGGAAAAGAAGAATAGAAAGTGCAAAGATGATAGGAATCACTCCAGCTTGATTGAGTCGAAGTGGAAGATAGGTAGAAACACCTCCATAGACCTTATTTCCTCGAACCTGTTTAGCGTATGTCACTGGAACAGATCGTTCTGCTTCAGTCACAACTACAACGGCGACAATGACAACGAGGCCAATAACAAGCGCAAGTAGATATATTGGAAGATCAGCGGCTGTAAATCCAGCAACGAATTGGAAGATTCTTTGTGGCAAAACAGCGACTATACCAGCGAATATAAGTAGAGAAACTCCATTTCCAATACCGAATTCTGAAATAAGTTCACCAATCCACATAAGGAGAAGTGACCCAGCTGTTACGACGATAATGTTTACCGCAAACGCAGCTGGCGACATATGAGAGATAACGTTTTGACTCTGGAAAAGCGTAATGAATGCAAAAGCCTGAAGAGCAGCGAGCGGCACAGAAGCATATCGTGAATACTGAGAAAGCTTTTGTCGTCCAGCCTCACCTTCTTCTTGCATCATAGCTTTCATACTTGGAAACATCATGGTCAAAAGCTGAATGATAATAGAAGCAGTGATGTAAGGACCAACTCCAAGCATTACGATAGAAAGTTTAGAGATACCTCCTCCTGAAAAAATATCCAAAAGACCGAGGAATTGATTCCCCGCTAAAAGTTTGCTGAGACTTGTAGCGTCGATTCCAGGAACTGGAATAGCAGCAAGAAGACGAAAAACAACAAGAGCTCCGACAGTGAATCCAATTCGCTTACGAAGAGTCTCATCCCGAAACACGATAGTCATTTTTTCGAGAAATTTTTGCATAATTTTTATTATTAGATTATTTTACTGAACCTCCTACCTTCTCCACCTTCTCCTTTGCTTGTTTAGAAATAAGACAATTTTCTATAACAAACTTCTTTGTAATATCACCTGCTCCCAGAATCTTTACTTGAGGTACTCGACCATCAAGTGTTGAAATAGTTTTTTTCTCAATCAAAGTTGCAGGAGAAATAACTGCTCCAGTTTCAAAAACCGCTTCGATCATATCGAGATTAACGATCGTAGGCTTTGTATTTGGACTCTTGTTTTGATTAACACCACGTCCTCGTAGTTTTGGAATTCGTTTGATGAAATCTCGGAGTTCTGGACGCTTCTTATTACCAGCTCGAGCTGTTTGTCCTTTTCCTCCTCGTCCTGAAGTCTTTCCTCTCTTTCCTCCACGACCAACAAGCATTGTCTTTTTATTCTTTGTCTTTGGAATGAGATTGTGTAATTGCATATATTTTAAATTAATTCAGATTATTTTGTGTCCTCCTTAAGAGTTCGAGGGTATTTTGAAAGCTTCTTCAAAGCGACGATAGTTGCTCGTGCAATGTTCAATTTGTTCTTACTTCCTGAAAGTAGCTTTGCGCAAACGTCCTTGATACCAGCAAGCTCAATAACATTTCGAACTGCACTTCCTGCTACCACTCCTCGTCCTCGTGCAGGCATAATCATAACTCGCGCAGATGAGAATTTTGCTTCAACCATGTGAGGGATGACCATTGCAGGAGAAAGTGTAACCTTGATCATATTTTTCTTAGCATGTCGTGTAGCCTTATCGATAGCTAAAGATGTATCTCCAGCCTTTCCAAGTCCAACTCCTACCTTACCCTTTCGATCACCAGAAACCACAGCCACAGAGAATGTGAACTTTCGCCCTCCAGAAGCAACTCGAGTTACTCGTCGAATAGCAATGATCTTTGTATCAAATTCTGGCTTTACTCTTTCTTTAGTCTCTCGTTGTGGTCGTCGTCCACCTCTCTGTGGGGGTCGAGAATCTCTGAAAGAAGGTCGAGCACCAGCTGGAGCAGGAGGTGAAACTAAAATAGGAGCAATGACTGGAGCTGCTGTTGTATCTTGTGGAGTTGTTTTGATTTCTGGTTCCATATGTATTAAAAGTTTAATCCTCCTTCTCGAGCAGAGTCAGCAATTGTCTTAATCTTTCCTGTATAAAGATACCCTCCCCGATCGAAAACTACTTTATCTATCTTAATTGCTTTTGCTGCTTTTGCAATATCAACACCAACTTTTTTTGCATCATCTGAAGTTGCCTGGGCAAGAGTCTTTCCGGCTTCATCATCGATAAGCTGTGCATACAAAAACTTATTTGATTTAAAAACAGAAAGGCGCGGTCGAAGAGCTGTCCCACTCAATGTTGAGCGAATTCGCTTATGTCGTCTCTCTATCTTCATTTGTTTTTGTTTATTTGTATTCATATATTTATTTTGTAATATTATACAGATTTCTTACCTTGCTTTCGTCGGATAACTTCATCACTGTATCTGATTCCCTTTCCCTTATATGGTTCAGGCTTCTTTAATGATCGAACTTGAGCTGTAAATTGTCCTACTGTCTCTGAATCAATTCCAGAAATAGTGATAACGTTCTTTTCTGCAGTTACTTTGAGGCCTTCAGGAATTGGTCGCATAACCGGGTGTGAAAAACCAAGAGATAAATGGAGTTCTTTTCCTTTTACATCAGATTTAAATCCGATTCCTTCTACGATAAGTTTCTTCTCATATGCCTTATGAACTCCTTCAATCATGTTTCGGATATGAGAAGCGTATGTTCCCCAAAGAGCGAGGACGTCGAGAGATTGTCGAATAGGTGTCAAAACAATTTCTTTGTTTGCAACCTCGACTTTGATCTCAGGTCGAAAAGTCTTTTTGATTTCTCCCAAAGGACCTTTCACTGTCAAAACTCCAGCTGCATATGATACATCTGTCTTTTCTGGGATAGCGATAGGTTTTTTAGCAATTCGTGACATAAATTTATTTAAAAAGTATTATCTTAAGATAAGTGTTCCCTTACCAAATTTTAAAGAGAACTTCTCCTCCGACCTTTAGCTTCTTTGCATCAACATCCAAAAGAACTCCTCTCGGTGTAGAGAGAACAATGTTTCCGAAACCACTCTTAAACATTCGGATGTCTTTTGATTTCTGATACACGCGTCGTGATGACTTTGAAATTCGATCAACACCGTGGATACGAGGTTCATGTCCCATGTACACAAGAGAAAGTTCCAAAGTTTTCTCGATCTGCTTTCCTTGTGTATCAATAGCAGCGATATATCCCCCCTTCAAAAGAACGTGAGCGATATTTTCCTTAAGAGCTGAATACGGAATAGAAAGAGTAGCCTTTCCTGCATCACTTGCATTCTTGATTCGTGTTATGAAATCTGAAATAGGGTCTGTTACCATGATGATTTTTTAATTCCTGGAATAACTCCTTCGTTAGCGAATTCTCGGAAACAGATTCGGCACAGGTCAAAGTCCCGCATATAACCATTCTTTCGACCGCATCGGAAGCAACGTCGAACTACCCGAGATTTGAATTTGGGAGTCTTGCTTGATCGTGCGATTGTTGATTTCTTTGCCATATGATGATGGTAGCGATTTTTTGTATTAAAACAAGGATTGGTTAGCTTGGCCAAAGGCATGGGCTTCCAATCGCTATTTTGACTGCCGAACTTGTCTTTAAGAACGTGGGGTTATCTTAGCAGATAGGTCAAAATAAGGCAAGAAATAAGAATATTGACTTATATTTATAGTATGTTTTAATATAAAAAGAATGAAAAAATCCTTTAATGTGGTCGTCTCAGCCCTCGTCACCATCACCTTCGCCCACTTGACTGGTTGCATGAACCAAGAAGACCTGGATAAGAGGGATTCAGGGTTTACCAAAATCGGTGGCATACGAGAAGTGGACCTGAAGCCCGTTACCAACTGCATTGTTGTGTCGAGCGTTCTGACGCGCGGACAGTTGTACAGGATTGTTTTGAAAGATCCGCGTCCGCTGAGTTATCGCCTACTCGCAGGCTTCAGCGGCAAACCGCTATCAGTTGGGTCCATGGCATCGTGGATCATGGTGTTATCGACCGACGGATCCGATGCCTCTGGCTATTTCACCCACGTGGTGGAAGCGGAAAATAAATAGTGGTACCCCACTCCGGGAAGGCGGCAATCCTTCACACGAACACCGCATGGTACGCCAAGCGGTTGTTTTTTATGTAAATATATTTTGTAATACTGGATTTTATCTCTTTTTTATCAAAATTTTATTAGGATTTTATCTAGGTTTGCTATGGTTAAATAATGTATAAAAACTGGAAAGAGTACTTAAAAGAGGAAGAGGAAAAATACAAAAAGCTTAGATTTATAAAATGTCCAGCCTTTAATGACGAGGAGGTGCATTTTAATTATTACGGTCTACGTCATCTGATTTATAAAGGTGAAAAATTAAGGACTAAAGATGAAATAATTAAAAGATTCAACCTCCTTCCCTTTACACCAAATATACTCAAGATAATTAAAACTGCAGATCACGAAGAAAAAAGAGTTAGAGAAAATTCAAATGCATACTTTTGGACAATTAAACATCAAATACATAGTGGCTTGCGGGTACGTATAATTATAAGAAGATTGAATAGTGGCACACTCCACTTCTTTAGTATTATGAAAGAATAAAACACAAAACCCCCGAAGGGGTTGTGTTAATTCTTGCCAACAGCAACAATGCCGAATCGAACCTTCTTGGTTTTCACCAATGATTCACAAGGATTATATTTATATCTTAACAAAATCTAATTCCCTCTGTCAATTATTTCTTCTTCCCTACCTCTTCCTTTTTGAATGGGAATCCGAGATATTCGAGGAATGCCAGTGTCTCATCTTTCTTCTTAGAAGTAGTTACGAGTGTCATTCCAAATCCGAATACGTCTTTCAAATCTTCATCTGATGTTTCTGGGAAGATAGTATGTTCTTTGATCCCTAAAGTGTAATTCCCCATTTGGTCTACTGCTGTTTTTGAAATTCCTCGAAAATCCTTTGTTCGTGGAAGAGCAATATGCACAAGCTTATCTACGAAGTCCGCCATTCTTTTCCCTCGGAGGGTAATCTGATAGCCAACTAGATCACCTTGTCGAACCTTGAAAGAAGCGATTGATTTCTTACTTGATCTTGGAGCTGGCTTTTGCCCAGAAATCTTTGCAAGTCGATCCGCGATAAGTTCAACTTTCTTTTTATCCTTTACTGATCCTGTTCCAGTACTAATAACAATCTTTGTAAGCTTCGGAGCTTGCATTACATTTTTATATCCAAATTTTTCTTTCATAGCACCAAAAGACTCCTTATTGAGTTCAAATGTATTTTTTGCGGTGTGTTTATGTGTAGCCATATATTTTTAGTTATTTCTTTGTAGTCTTCTTTGCTACTTTTTCTTTCTTAGCTTCTTTAGCCAAAGCTACATTTGAAACATTGATTGATCCGTTTACTTCGATAACCTGTCCCTTTTGTCCTTGCTTGCGAGCACGTTGATTCTTCTTGTACATATTTACTCCAGAGACGATAACTCGATTCTCTCGTGGCATAGCCTTAATAACCTTTCCAGTTTTACCCTTATCTTTTCCTGTGAGAATTATTACATTGTCGTCTTTTTTGATTTTCATATATTTAAATAATTCAGTTTATACAATTTCAGGTGCTTTTGAAGCGATAGTTTGGAAACCTCGTTCTGAAAGTTCTCGTGGAATTGGGCCGAAGATACGTCCCGCAATCGGCTCTTTCTTTCCCTTTTCCAAAATAACAACTGCGTTTTCATCAAATCGAATGTATGATCCGTCCTTTCTTCGATATGCCTTCACCTGTCGAACAACGACACCCTGGAGAACATCTTTCTTCTTGATAGCTTTTCGAGGTTCGGCCTTTTGTACAGAAAGAATAACAAGGTCACCGATCTCAGCGTATCGTTTCTTTGAACTTCCAAGAACCTTGAAGATACGTCCGATCTTTGCTCCGCAATTGTCTGTTATTTTTACTATTGATCGTGGTTGAATCATAAAATTTTTGTTATGCGATTACCTTGAAAGACTTGTCTTTTGACATTGGTCGGCAAGATTCGATAGTAACCTTATCACCAATCTTTTTGGTATTACCAGCATCATGAACCTTATATTTCTTATGCTGTGTTACATACTTTCCGTACTTTGGGTTCTTAACAAATCGTCCGACACGTACAACAATAGTATCCTTCATTTTGTCTGAAGTTACTATACCTGTAAGTGTTTTTCTTTGTGTAGTTTTATTTTGCATGCTTTTGTAGTGATATTTCTGTCATCATTCGTGCGATTTCTTTCTTTGTTGTTTTTGCAAGCTTTACGTTCTTTGTCTTTGCTCCTGCAGAACCAAATCGGAAGTGTCTCAAAACCTCTCGCTTGTCTGCGATCATCTTGTTCAATTCCTGTGAAGTTTTGTTTTTATATTCTTTCATATGTTTGATTCTACAAAAATTACATCATGTTTCGGCTCACAATCTTTGTTTTTACTGAAATCTTTGTTCCAGCTGACTTTAAGGCCTCAATAGCTACCTTATCATCAACTCCGTCAATTTCAAAGAGGATGCGGCCAGCCTTAACTGGAGCCACGAATCCCATAGGTTCTCCCTTTCCTTTTCCTAGCTTAACTTCAGGAGGCTTTTGTGTAAAGGGTCGATCAGGAAAAATACGAGTCCAAATCTTTCCAGACTTTGTAGCGTACTTTGCAATAGCTTTTCGAGCAGCCTCTATTTCATTTGAAGAAAGTCGTCCGTAGACAAGAGCCTTAAGACCATATGATCCAAAAGAAAGCTTCACTCCTCGTGTATCAACAGCCACAGCAAGTTTCTTTGCATTCTGTCGGCCTGTATGCCACTTTCTGAATTTTACTTTTTTAGGAAATAACATATTAATTTTTTATAGTCTTAAGATCCTTTTCAAAAATCTGACCCTTATAAATCCAAACCTTGATTCCAATATCACCGTATGTCATATGAGCCTTCTCACGTGCAAAATCAATATCAGCTCGAAGTGTTTGAAGTGGGATCTGACCCTTCTTAAGGTCTTCTCTTCTCGCCATTTCAGCACCTCCCAATCGTCCAGAAAGCTTGATCTTTGCTCCTTTAACTTCTTTACTGGCAATAACTTTTTCCAAAGTTTGTTTCAAAACTCGTCGGAATGGAAGTCTTTTTTCCAAAGCTTCAGCCACCATCATAGCTACAATTGCAGCATTTGATTCTGGACTTCGTACTTCTTCAATATCAAGCTTAAGTTCTTGACCTGAGAGATCAACTCCTTTCTTCTTAAGCAAAGCAAGAACCTTGTCTCGAAGTTTAGTCATACCATCCCCTGCTCGTCCAATGATCATACCTGGTCGTGAAGATCGGATAACAACTTTCAAAGCCTTTTGATTTCGTTCGATCTGAATATCAGATAAATAGAAAGATCGAAGCTCATCAGTCAAAAACTTTCGGATAAGTAAATCCGCCTTAAGAGCGTTTCGATAATTCTTATCACGAGCAATCCAGCGACTCTTCCAGTCTCTGATAACTCCTAGTCTATGTGAATATGGGTGTACTGAGTGTGACATATTATTTCTTTTCTTTTTTAACTTTAGTTTCTTTTACCGGCTTCGCTTCCAAAACAAGTTTGATGTGACTTGTTCTCTTATTGATTCCATATGAATTTCCTCGTGCTCGTGGCATTCGGCGTTTCATAATAGCTCCAACATCAACTCGAAGTTCTTTTACCATCAGACCTTCCTTTTCAATATTAAAATTGTTCTTTGCATTTGCAATAGCAGACATCAAAAGTCCGTGCAAAGGATCAGCAGCTTTCTTACTCAAAAAACTCAAAGTGTTAAGTGCACTTTCTACTGACTTTCCACGCACCAAGTTAGCAACACTTCGTACCTTTCGTGGAGACTGCCTATAATTGTTAAGTGATGCGATAATCATAAATATTATTATTTTTTAGCAGGAGCCGCTGCAGCTTCCTTAGCTGATTTTGCAGCAGTAACTTCAGCTTCCTTAGCCTTAAGTTCAAGCTCCTTTTGCATTTTACCTCCGTGTCTGATGAATTTTCGAGTTGGTGAGAACTCTCCCAATCGATGACCCACCATTTCTTCAGAGACAAGAACTTCAACATGCTGTCGACCATTATAAACTCCGAAGATAAATCCAACCATTTCAGGAGAGATCTGACTTCGTCGGTACCATGTCTTAATAACCCCAGTTTCTACCGGTTTCTTTCCTGCGATCTTTTTCAAAAGTCGCTCTTCTACATATGGTCCTTTATAAAGTGATCGTGACATAATAGTTTTTTATACTAACACACCGTTCTTGTTCTTGCCAACTCGTCGACGTGATACAACAAAAACGTTTGAGTATTTCTTTGGTGTTCGTGTCTTTTGACCTTTTCCAGCTGGCTTACCCCATCTAGTCTTAAGACGTCGAAGCCCTCGACCTGTTCGTTGTTCTCCTCCTCCGTATGGGTGATCTACAGGGTTCTGAGCAGATCCTCGAACTGTTGGTCTGATTCCCAACCATCGATTTCGTCCGGCTTTCCCGATATTTACAAGTCTATTTTCATCGTTTGAAACAGTTCCGATAGTTGCCCACGCATTGTCGTGAACTTTTCGAATTTCTGTTGAAGGAAGTTTGATGTGTGTATATCCAGCATCATTAGCGATTACTTGTGCAAATGATCCAGCTGATCGAACAAGCTTTGATCCACCCTGAGGTTTGATTTCTATATTGTACACAAAAGTACCTACTGGGATTTTACTCAAAGGAAGTCGGTTTCCTGTTTCTACAGGAGCTGTTTCAGAAACAATAAACTTGTCTCCAACTTTCATAGACTTTGGAACAAGAACGTATCTCTTTTCTCCATCAGCGTATGTTACAAGAGCAATGAATCCTGTTCTAAATGGATCGTATTCGATAGTTGTGATCTTAGCTGGAACATTTTTTTTATTATATGCAAAATCAACCATTCGATAGAGCTTTTTATTTCCTCCTCCCTTGTGTCGAACAGTGATACGACCAAAAGCATTTCGTCCCATGTCTCGCTTCATACCCTTTGTAAGAGCTTTGTGAGGCTCTGAGGCAGTAATATAGTTACGATATGGAATCGTTGTCATGTGTCGTCGTGATGGTGTATGTGGTCCGTAGCTTTTCATATATTTTATTTAAATACTTTATGCAAGATTTATCTTATCTCCCTTTTTGAGATAGACAAATGCCTTCTTTACTGCACTTTGTCTTCCTTTTCTTCCTCGAACAATCACAGCGCGAGCTGGAAGATTGACGATTCTAACTTTTGTAGGAGTAACCTTGTAAAGATTCTTGATTTCTCTTGAAACAGTATCTTTTGTCGAATCCAAAGCCACTTCAAAAGTGTAGACGTTAAGAGCCTCGTTCATAATTCCTGCCTTCTCTGTAATTCGTGGTCGGATAATAGTATTCATATTAGTTCTTAAATAGTTCTTTAGGATTAGAAATAACCAAGTACTTATGATTCAAAACTGACACTGGATTTATATTTCTAAATTCTTCAACTTCAAGGTTTCCAAAGTTCTTGAAACTCTTTACCAACGCTGGGTTTTTCTTATCGACACTCAAAATAGCAACGTTCTTTGGCTTTGTAGCAAATTTCTCGAAACCTTTGATCTTTGAGAAAGCTATCAAAGTATTTTTTGCTTCCGAAGCTTTTGGAGTTGCAAATGAAAGTGAGTCAACAAAAAGCACTTCACCATCTTTGAATTTCTTAGAAAGAATAGTATAAAGTGCCTTCGCTTTAGCCTTCTTATTTATTTTACGATCGTAGTTTTTATCAGCTCGTGGTCCGTGTGCAATACCTCCACCAACCCAGATAGGAGAACGTGTAGATCCGTGTCGTGCTCGTCCTGTACCCTTCTGTTGCCAAGGTTTCTTACCTCCTCCACTTACCTCACCTCGAGTTTTTGTATTAGCAATAGAGTGTCTGGCAGATGAATTCATAGAAACAACAACCTGGTGTACCAAATCAGCATTCCAAGATAGTCCAAAGATCGCCTCAGGAAGTTTGATCTTTCCAGCTTCTTTTCCACTTTGGTTGTATACGATTGTTTCCATTTTTTTAAAATAATTTACTAGCCAGTGACCTCTACGAGAGTTCCTCTTCGTCCTGGGACAGCTCCTGAAATATATAGAGTATTTGTTCCCAAGTCAATGTGAACGACCCTAAGATTCTTCACGGTGATTCGATCTCCACCCATTCGGCCGGCCATTCTCATCTTCTTTGGCACTTTGTTTCGAAGTCCTCCTCCGATAGAACCGGGTTCTCGTTCAGAGTGCTTCTGTCCATGAGATCGTGGACCTCCTCCGAAACCATGTCTTTTAACTACACCTTGGAATCCTTTTCCTTTTGAAATTGCACTGACTTCGACAGCATCTCCAGCGACAAATTGACTGAGATCTATAGTATCCCCTACCTTATGAGTTGGAGCATCGATTCGAAATTCTTTCTTTGTCTCTTTTTTAGCTTTCTTAGAAGAAACTTGAACTGAAGTATATCCATCTATTTCTTTTGTCTTTACTTGACTAACTGTCATTGGAACTGCTTCTACGAGAGTTACAGGCTGAACTAAACCTTCTTTGTCGAAGATTTGAGACATATTTAATTTTCGTCCAAGTATGAATTTCATTTCAGTGTTTTAAGTTCGGCTGGATAATTACATCATTTTCACATCGATATTTACACCGGATGGAAGATTGAGGTTAGTAAGAGCTTCAATAATCTTTTGATTTGGATTCAAAATGTCGATCAATCGCTTATGCACTCGCATTTCGAATTGTTCTCGAGCGTTTTTAAAAACAAAAGATGCACGGTTTACCGTGTACTTTTTTATCTCTGTAGGAAGTGGAATAGGGCCAAAAAACTGAACATCGTAACGAATGGCAGTATCCATAATCTGTTTCAAAGAAGCATCAAGAATCTTATGTTCATAAGCACGAACACGGATTCGAAGTTTTGTAACTTCCTCTCCTTGAGCCGCCTTTACCGCTTTAGGCTTTGATACTTTCTTTTCTTTAACAGATGTTGCCATGTGAGTATATTATTTAGTTGATATTATACTGTTATCTTTGTTACAACACCTGCACCTACTGTCTTTCCTCCTTCTCGAATAGCGAATCGCATTTTATCTTCAAGAGCAACTGGTGCTACAAGCTTAACTTTGAATGTAACTGTATCTCCTGGCATAACCATTTCTACTCCAGCCGCTAGTGTTACCTCTCCAGTCACGTCTGTTGTTCGAATATAGAACTGAGGCTTGTATCCTGTAAAGAATGGTGTGTGTCGTCCTCCCTCTTCTTTTTTGAGGATGTAAACTTCTGAGTCAAATTCTGTGTGTGGCTTTACTGAGCCAGTTTTTGCAAGAACCATACCTCGAGTAACATCATCTTTTCCAGTACCTCGGAGTAGAAGTCCGGCATTGTCTCCAGCAAGAGCTTGCTTCAAAGACTTATTGAACATTTCGATACCAGTAACTACTGTCTTTGATGTATCCTTGAAACCAATAATTTCAACTTCATCGTTAAGATTCAAAGTCCCTCGTTCTACTCGTCCTGTAACTACAGTACCTCGTCCTTCGATTGAGAAAATGTCTTCTATGGGCATAAGGAAAGGTTTATCAATTTCTCGAATTGGCATAGGAATATAAGTATCGAGAGCCTTCATAAGGTCTTTGATCTTTATTGTCCAAGCTGGGTCACCTTCAAGTGCCTTGAGAGCTGAGCCTCGAATAACTGGAGCTCCCTTTCCATCAAAGCCATTCTTTGTAAGAAGATCTCTAACTTCTTCTTCAACAAGATCAAGAAGGTCAGCTTCAGCAACCATGTCGCACTTGTTAAGGAAAACTACGATCTGAGGCACACCGACCTGCTTTGCAAGAAGAATGTGTTCTCGTGTTTGTGGCATAACACCGTCAAGAGCAGATACCACAAGGATAGCACCGTCCATCTGTGCCGCACCGGTGATCATGTTCTTTATATAGTCAGCGTGACCTGGAGCGTCAATATGAGCATAGTGTCGTGCATCAGATTCGTATTCTACGTGAGCAAGTGAAATAGTGACGACCTTTGTAGCGTCTCGAACTGTTCCTCCCTTCGCAATATCAGCATATGCTTTTATCTGTGCCAAACCATCCTTTGCCTGTACAGCAAGAATAGAAGTAGTAAGAGTGGTCTTTCCGTGATCCACGTGACCAATTGTTCCCACGTTTACGTGAGGCTTTGTACGATTGAAATCTGCTGTTGCCATAATTATATAAAAATAATATTAATAAAAAACCTACTAAATACCACATACTAAGAGTAGCAGAAACACCAACGCAAAAACGCGTACTCGCTATAGTAACATAGGACTCCTTTTGAAGTCAACCAGGATTTATTTCGGTGCCACAAGACTCTCTACTCCATTTAAGATACGGTTAAAAATATTTACTGTTCCATCTTGAATAACTTTCATAGCAGTTTTGTTTTCTACTTTTACACTTGTCTTAGAAGGAATCGAAGGGAGAAGATTTCCCGCATATGACTTAAGATTTTTTCGTATCGTCTGTGCTCTTGTTTGGGTTGATATCTTTTTTTTAGGAAATATTGATCGAGGGGCGATATATATGGGTACTTGTTCTACTACTGGTTCTGGAATATACACAGGTTGTGGAGGACTAAATATTGGACTAGGAGAATACTGATATACATCTGGAATTTCAAAATGTGGAATAGGATCTTGCACCTGATCCTCAGGGTCGACTTGAACAATAGCAAAGGCAGAATTATTTAATTCCCCATCAGAAACGCTTAGATAGAATTTATATCTACCAATCTGGTAGAAATTAAGATTGACTGTAGTGCATGTTGTGCAGTTCATAGTTGTAGTTGCTGGATTTGAGCCATCTGCAGTCCAAAGATACGTTAGATGAGAACCGACTGGTAAATGATCATCATTTGCAGATCCATACAATGATACACTATGCTCCGGCCATTTTAGAACTCTATCTGCACCAGCAGATACTAAAGGTGTAAGATTTTTTGGTGGATCAGCCGGACTCACGGTCACGGTAACCGTACTTGTCCCTAACAAGAGAGTGTCTGAAGCTGTCAAAAGAAATTTAAAAGCACCTGGGCCAGTAAAATTGACTGACGTAGATAGACAAGTTGAACAAGAAATCGCTGCCGTAGATGTTCCTACAGTACTTAGTAATGTCCATAGATAAGTTATAGTTTGTCCACCAGGTAAACCATCGTCGGAAACGGTACCATTCAAAGTGACTGGGTTTGGAAGTTTAATTGTTTGATCAGATCCAGCAGATACGATCGGAGCTACGTTTACCACAGTAGAAACAACCATAGGCGGAGGTGCTTTCACAGCCACCGCTTGATTGGATGAATTTGTCGTAAATATTGCAGATATTAATACAATAATAGAAAGAAACGAATTCATATAATAAGTTTTTAACTATCTATCGGAAAAACGAAAGGAACCAGTCAAAGACAGCTGAAGTGAGGTTTTGTTGTGTAGTTTTTGGTGCTTGAATACTTGCTGGAGGAGTATAAATCGGAATAGATTGTGGTCGTGGAGAATTTGATTGACCTACGAGGTTCTGAACCACTGTGAGATTTACTAGACCAGAAGTAATACTTTGCCCTGTTGGGTTTGCAGCTGTTTTACCATAATTGATTTGGGTAATTCTAAATACTCGGTTACCATTTGTGCCATTTGTATTATAAAGTACTCCTGTGTAAGTGAATGTTCGAGATACGCCAGCTAGAACTACATATGCACCTGAAGTAGGAGCTGTTCCTGTATCCTGTGCGTATGTATCTTGGTCAGCCTGTACGTAAGTCAAAGTAGATGAACCTGCTGCAGGTGATCCTACTGATCCTGATGTACTTGTTGCCAATGCTGTTGCTGGAACCTTACTGATGTAGACGTCAGAGTTTCCTGTGTTATGAACAGTGAACTTGAATGTAATACCTGCACCAATAATATTTCCATATTGTCCTCCTGAGATTGGAGTGACGATACTCGTTAGACCAGAAACACTGACAGCTTTCTTGGCAGCAGGACAAGATCCATTGATCTGTGCTCTGGTGTTGTAGTCGAGAACACCGGTATCCTCTAGGCGATTTTTCTTTTGATATTGGATTAGAGTTTTGTATGTATTATCTCCAAAGTAACCAGAGGATGGCATACCTAAATAAGATTGCAAGTTAGCAACATCTTTTGAACCGTTACTATCTGTACTACCCGTTTTCAATTCTTTTGTGAAGTTAAAACAAGGAACTATTCCTGGCGGAGTAGTTGTGCCGTTTGCTAAAATAGAGAAAGTTGCATTACTTAAGTCGGTTATTGTACTACTTGCATTAGATATAAGTATTCGATAAACCGGTCCAGTTTGGCTTGTTAGATCTAGTGACTTTGAATCGCCTGGAATTATAGAACTAACTATCTTAGGTATATTCCACTGATAACTTCCCGTATTAGGAATGTCAGCGAAAAGAAGACCTTTAACACCTTGATAAATACCTAATTTTATTTTTTCTTGACTGTCCCCGCCGACCGAAGACCATTTAACTGAAACTTGATCACCAATATTATATTTCTCTCCTCCGTTTGGACTTGTAATAGTTAGAGTTCCAAGTGGTGGAATGGTGAAGTAATTATCACTTTCATCATATAGAACTAGTGATTCAGGTCCATCGTAAACCCGTGCTTCTAGGCCCACTTTATACTTTCCTCCAGCTTTAAGATTTAGCAGAGTTGAACCCTTAGAACAGCTTGTGCGACTTGGGTAAAAAGAAACTTCACTGGTTGGATGATTAATCCATACTGGTAAAATACATTTCTTACCAGTATCATCGTTAACAGAAACACTGATTGTGTTACCATTTTCAATTCCGGTTGAAGTCCAAGTAATGGTATGACTATCCTCTTGAGACCAATTTTCTCCCCCATTTGGAGACTTAAGGGTTATTTTAGGTTTAGGTATTGGAACTGCAGTACCAATATAGAAATAGTCATCACTAGAATCAGAATAATTTTTAATATAAACCTCACTTGAGCCCCAGAGTACAGCACTTACTTTAAGTGGTACTTGTTTATTTTCTTCAGCTTTATAATTAAATGTCCAAGTATCACCAACTGCATACGCCGCATCATTTAGGGCGCTAAGAAAAGTACTACCAGTTCCTTGAAGTAAAGATACCTGGACTTTTGTCCTTGGTGGAAGATTCGAAGTCTGTACAACAATGGGAATTATTTCACCTACATTATAATGTTCACTACCATTTGGACTTATCACCTTAACAGAAGGCTCAGTCGAAATTGGCGTAATTTTTGTTCCTGCTGGATATACTTTAACAGTAACCTTGAGAGGCAAAATTTGGTCATTTACGATACCCCCTCCATTATTTAAAATAATCTTTACTGTTCCGCTGTAAACTTTAGGTTCTGTGCCATTTGAAGACAGTACGTAATCATTGAGACTAAAATTTATTTTATAACTTTCACCAAATGACCCTGAACTTACGTCTGCTGTTAAACCGCTACTGGGAAAATCGTTTAATGAATACACTCCAAAACCAGTGCCTCCAAACGCTGCTCGATTGCTATCAGTCATAGTTACCGAAAAACCAACACTACCTGCTCCATCGACCATCTCTAGATTTATCTCACAACGGTCAAGACTGACTACCGAAGGACCCGGGTATACAAATACTCTAGGACATGTTTGAGTGGCCTGGGCCCCTACCCCCTTCACCCCGACGTTAAATATAAAAATCGCTACAACCACCACCAATCCACCCACCTTTAATAATTTCTTCATAAGAATTTTAGCTAAGTAATAATGTAAGTAATAATGTAAGTAATAAATAAGACAAAACAAAAAAGAACTGGTGTAATCATACCAGTTCCATTTTGTTTATACTAATTACTTATACCCATATTACTTGAAAAGTGAGATGAACCAATCAAACACCGACGCCCTATTGGTACTTCCCATTCCTACTGCCGAGGTCACAGTAAATGATTGAGTATTTGAGTCACCCTTGTCAGCTGAGAAATTGATATAGTAGGTTCCTATAGGTAATGGTGGTATAGATATTTTTATTTCAGTTGGTGTTGCTGAGATGAGTGTTGGACTGAGAGTACCGCTAGCGTTACTGATTGAGATCAACTCTTCTATGACACCGTTGAAGTTGGTACCTGCGATGGTAATATTGATTGGAACTCCAACTTTGAAGATTGAGGGTGTGATTGAAGTCATGAAAGGAGTTGAGGGGATGGTGGGAGTTGTGGAAACTACAGTACCAGATCCTGCTGTTGTTACTGGTAATACTAGTGATTGAGATGATTCATTTCCGACGTTATCGAAAGCTGATACTGTGAAGTTGTAAGTGGTATTTGCAGTCAAACCACTTACTACATATGCGACGGAATTGATGATAGAACCGATCAGAGATCCATTTCTATATACTTTGTAACCAAGCACCCCAACATTATCCGTAGAAGCTGGCCAATATAGTGTGAATCCTGTTGTAGTAACGTTTGATGCTGACGGTTTATTTGGAACTGAAGGTGCCAATGTATCAGCAGTGGGTACCACAGCTGCTCCCGTTACACTAAACGTCCAAGAATTTGATAGACCAGCACTTGTTTTAATATTTACATTGTAGGCTCCAGTAGGAAGATTTGGCATTTTAAACTGGACCCGTGTTGCTGTAGGTGCAATAGCTGAAACACCGACCGTAGCACCGTTGGAATTTGTTAGAAATAGTCCATCAGCAAGTATTGGAGTAAGATTTGTTCCAATAACAGTTAAGGTGTCATTGTATTTTGCTGTCGTACCTGTGAAATACCATATAGCACTAATAGCCGGTTTTGAAACCACGACGGCTGGTGGTGTAATCACGATAGGAATTACTGTGTCAGATTTGACATACATAGTCCAAGTATTTGATATCCCCGCTTCTGCATGTACAGTAACATTGTAACCCTTTGGATCTAGAACGATATTCGGTACTTTGAATTCAATTGAGTATGCGGTAGTAGATAGAACTGTTGCCTTAGTAGAAACACCAACTGAATTGGTTAATAATATTGCATCAGTAGACAGGTTATCAAATCCTGTTCCATACACAGTTATAGAGTCACCAACTTTTCCTGAATTTGCAGAAATTGAAGTAATCGCAGGTTTCGGTGCAGTAATAGTGAAGTTCAAAATATTACTAGATGTATCTCCTTTCCCAGGAACTTTGTTACTAAAATTTACAACCTGAATACCAAACACCGTGTTACCACTTATATATGATTTAAAGTCTGAAGGTAAATAAAATGTAATTTTTGTAGAAGAAATTGAATCTGGGGTAAGGCGGATTTGCTTTCCTAATGCATTAGTAAAAAATACAGTCACACTAGTTCTATTTGACTCAGTTAAGAAGTTGGTACCTATGATAGTGATTTTACTTTCAAAAGGACCTGAGGTTGGACTTACACTATATATCACCGGTGTTAGTATATTTTCAGAGGTAGAGGTGGTCTTCAACGATGAGGAAAGAGATTTTTCAGAAATATTTCCCGCCGCATCAACCGCAGTTATGACGAAGGAATATGCTACGTTTGGAGTTAAGTCCATTACTGTATATAACGGAATTGGTGATGTTGTAAGTAATTCTCCATTTTTATAGATATTATATTGTACGACCCCAATATTATCTATGGAAGCACTCCATGACAAAGTTAGAGCTGTGGAATTTGGATTTGATGAAACTGGCTGACCAGGAGTAGAAGGAGGGACTGTATCTAACTGAGCAGCTTTCACCTTTATAGCCCAAGGATTCGACACTCCACCATTTGCAAGAACAGTAATATTATAGTCTCTTGCAACAAGGGTAGGAATAGTAAATTGAAGTGATTTATCTGAAGCTGAAGTTGGTATTACATTAACTGAAATACCTGAAGAATCTGTTAGTGCAATTCCATTTTTAAGAGCTCCTGTGAAGCCTGTTCCATTTACGGTCACTGGATCCCCAACATTTCCTGAACTTCGAGAAGTACCACTAATGTGAGATTGTGGTGAATCTGTAAAAGGTCCAGAAATTTTTATTTTTACCTTATTTGTTTTAACTTTTCCATTTGCATCAGCGAGGTAGAATTCATATGTTGAACCAAATTTAAGATCAAGTGTTGGACTTACATACAACCAAAGACCACTATGGCCAGTCATTACCGCTTCCTTCCCTCCCAAAAAAGCTTTGGTACCTGAGTCAATAGTGAAAGACCCAGTGAAAGACCCTGTCATTATAAATGACATATTGTCGGAAGTTGAATAAGCAACACTTCCATTTATACTAGCTGGATTAGTACTTATTATTTCTGCTAAACCATTAGCATCAAATGGAAGATTGAATGATCGAGAATAAGAAAATTGTGATCCTTCGACATATGCACACATTGTACATATACGATCTATAGTAAGTAGATTAGTTGTAACTGTGGCAGGAGCAGACTGTGCTGAGATATTGCCAGCTTTATCAAAGGACGCAATAGTGAATGAGTATCTGGTGTTCGGACTCAATCCAGTTACAGCATATACTGGAATTGGGTTTGGATTTGAATCTAGGGGTATTGGAGCATCTATTGATGCCAGTAAGTTTCCATCTTTATATATTTTATACCCAGCAATACCCGAACCAGAAACAAGTTCGGTAGAACCAGCCCAAGACAAAGTTAGACCATCGATAGTTACACTAGAAGCAATAGGTTTTTCAGGGATAGAAGGAGCTGTGGTATCCGGAGTAGGAGTCACTTTAAATAATGTATTTCTAATGGGTATTACATATGGTGGGTTTGAAGTATCATAGCTACCATTATAATGCTTATCGACTATTTCGATATACCAACCAAAAGTCTTACATGTTGAAGTATTATATACACAACCTGGTGAAATATCAGGCACGTTGGCAATAATTTGAGTTGGCGTAACTGATATTGGTTTAACTTCAACTAATGCTGCTTCATTTGTTTCTAGTATAAAATGCAACTTTGAATCTGGCTTAAAGTTAGCTCCATTCAAAGTTATTCTAGCCCCTGAAATAGCAGAGGACGGGGTAATGTTGTTGATGGTTGGAATTGATCTATCAAGATTACATTCAGAATTAATATATGCTCTTGTCGCATCATCAAAGATTCCAGTAACTGGCAATTTAGCATTTTTTTGATATGCCCCAAGAGCACTAACAGTATTATTATCAAAAAGACCAGAAGGAGGTGAAAGTTTAGTTATAGATGGCTCATCGACATAAAGATAGCTCTGTAAAAGAGTCACATCTGGATCAGAATCATTTTCTCTAAGATTTCGAGTGAATGTATAGTTTACATCTCTACAAGGTGTGGCCACCGTCAAACTTCCTACCTCGTAATTATAAATGTTTGAATCTATCTTTTCATAAACACCAGGACCTGCCACGAGAGTCTTGTAAGCATCACTATTGTGTAGACCAATTCTAATCGGATAGATGGCACTTGGAAGACCGCTTGGAATATGTATAGTCACAGGAATATCTACTTGTCCTGACCATTTTGATGTACTTTTATCAAGTGGTAGTGTCTGAGGATAACAATTATGACTACAACCATTACCATTAAAGTCCCAGTAGACAGGTTGGTTAAAACCACGAATAACCTGGTCGTCTACCCATCCAATTATCGGAATATGAGTACCTGTATGAATCTCTCCATATGTAAATCCATTAAGTGGATGAATACTTATATCTTGATCTGGAGTTATAGGTCCCCCATTGAAATGGAGAATGATATTTGCATCTTTACCCGCAAAAACATATTCGGGTAATGTTATTTTATTCACCGTAACTCCTGTGTTTAATGTGGAGGCATGTGCATTTTCTCTTACAGTTCCTAAAAACACAGCTACGATAAAAGCTAATAAAACAACCTTGGTAAATTTATTCATAATAATAAAAGTATCTTTAATAATAAAAACTGAATATAACTTATATTATTATAACACAATACAAACTACTTAAAAAACGATAGGAACCAATCCATGACTGCTGTGGTTAGATTTGGTGGTGCTATGACTCTGAATATCATGTGATTTGATTCCCCATTATTAGCCAACAAATACAGAGTATATGTTCCAGTTGGAATATTTGGTACTTTTATTTTTACCTCTCCCGAATTCGCTGATATAAATGTTGGATTAATTGAACCATTGGCATTACTTATAAATATCGTATCCTCAATAGCTCCATCAAAATTAGTACCTGAAATGATTATGGTATCCCCAAACGATCCTGATGTAGGACTTATTTTTGTGATTATTGGAATTCTTGGCACCGTACCAGTTGTAGAATTACCTGTATTATTGTTATTTGTATTATTTTGTGGCGTAGATACTACAGTATTTGTTGTAGTAAACGTATTGTCACTAGACATAGCGACATTTCCTTCTGAATCTTTTGATTTTACTCGGAAATGATAGGTAGTCCCTGGATTCAAAGCACTAATATCTATAGAGTGAGAGGTTGTCATCGTTGAATTCAATAATGAAGAATGGCCATAAGATGAGGACTGGCCGTAGTCTACTTGTGTATCAGAATTTTCATTTGTATACCAAGAAATATAAATCCTTGCAGGACTAGTTAATGAATAACTGACAGTCGAAATAACAGGCGGAACCGTATCCTTGACTACAGCAATACTCGGTGTTGATATATTTTTTGATAATGAATAGTCAGAAATATTACCTGAGGCATCGTATGACCTGATCTTATAGACATAAGAAGTATTTGCTGCCAATGTCATATCTGAATATTGGTTATTTAATGCAATTCCGACAGGTATACTATTTCGATAGATAATATATCCATTGACCTTAACATTATCAATACTTGGAGACCAAGATAGATAAACTTGTGAAGATGATACCACTTTGGCACTAAGATTTGTTGGTATAGAAGGGGCTACTGTATCAGCCACAGCAGAATTATTCTCCAGAGAATATTTTGGCACATCCTCAGGACCATCAGCGATAAAGCCGTCCTCATCGAGAACTGGAACATACCCATCGTCACTTGCTGTATCAGGATCAATTAAAGAAGTATCAACAACAGTTGCACCAAATACGTTCTTTTTCACTTGTCTTACAGGATCACCAACTACTTCAATATTATATCTAAAATATTTGTATCCAGATACAGATGGAGTCACATCTTTTATAGCATCTCTTGCATGAATACCTACGATTACTTCGCAAGTATTTGCTGTTTTATAAACAGTTTGTGGCTTTTTACCAGCAACAGTTATATTGGCACAGGCAACAGGGAATCCATCGAATATCTCTTCAGTATCAGTATATAAAGCATTATTTACAGATATATCTTTTCCCTCTTTTGGTCTGAGTGCGGTAGCAGTAACCCTTAATGTAACCAACCAAGTAGGATTATTCTTAAAAATCGCATTCTCCATAGCCGCAGTCATTTTTGTCACAGCTCCTGTACTAGACAATATAAATCCTCCAGGTAAAAAAGTTGACGCAGCCATTTTAGCGCATTCATTTACCAAATACCTTCCATATTGAATGCAAAGATTTTCTTCTGGAAGCTTTAGACGTAGCAAAGCATGAGAATCGGCTCTTACTTTATATATTTTATATATAAGATCTTTTCCAATTTTTATATCACTCTCCCCTTCAATAAATTCCTCACGAACATCGGGCGGATCATCTACTTTTTCAGGTTTAACTGTTTTTGGATCTTGACCTTTTGGTCCAGTACAGTAATGCGTATTAGTTGCTTCTGCTGTTCCATATTTACCAGTTACATGAGAAAAAAGATTTCGATATGATGTGTATTTATGATCAGTCACAACACAATAATCCAATCCATATCTTTTTATGTATGATGCGTCATTTGTAAGATCTTCTTTTTTAGATATTTTTTCATTAGCAAAAAACTTTGATGCCCCGGGTGGTCCATTAGTTACAGCAGCGTATTGAATAGCTTCTGCAAACAATGATTTACCACTCTTTTCAAACAAATGATGCTTAGTCATCTCTTCGTTTATACTCACACCATAAGAAGGTTCATGGTTTTCTAGATATGTCTCTCTTAAGAATTTACTACCTTTTATAATGTCAACTACTGGTGTGACAGTACTGATGGAGCCAACTGGCACAGTGTTGAAAATTGTATCTCCGGAAGCAGCTTGAACTTTTAGGAAGACAAGTGACAATGCTAAAACAACTATTAATGTTGTCGAAATAGAATATATTTTTTTCACTATACTATTATACCTCAATTACTTCCTCGCCTCAACAATTGTCGCTTCTACGTTCTTCGGCACTACATCATAGTGATCGAATTCCATTGTCGCGCTTCCCTGACCTGAAGTCATAGATCTGAGCTGTGTTGTATATCCGAACATCTCTGAAAGAGGCACCATAGCATGGAGAACTTTTGCCTGTCCTCTTTCTGTCATCTCTTCGATAGTTCCTCGCTTTGATGAAATACTTCCTGTAACATCTCCCATGAACTTATCTGGGAAAAGAACTTCGAGTTTCATAATAGGTTCAAGGATTACTGGCCTTGCTCGCTTTGCTGCTTCTTGGAAAGCCTGTGATCCAGCGATCTTGTAGGCGATTTCAGATGAGTCCACATCATGATATGAACCAAAAGTAAGCTCACAAGAAACATTTACCATTCTAAAGCCTGCCACAACTCCTCTGTCCATAGCTTCATGAACACCCTTTTCTACGGCAGGAATGAATTCTTGTGGAATAACTCCTCCCTTAATTGAGTTTACGAATTCAAAGTCATCATATCGACTAACATTTTTTGGAATCTTCTCACCCTCAACAAGTTTCTCCATAGGCTTGATATTTATCTTTACGTGGCCATATTGACCCTTACCTCCTGATTGCTTGATGTATTTATGTTCTGCCTCTGCAGTACCTAAAATAGTCTCTCGATACGCTACTTGAGGCTTACCGACTGTTGTCTCAACACCGAATTCTCTTTTCATTCGATCAACCATAATGTCCAAGTGAAGCTCACCCATACCTGAGATGATTGTTTCTCCTGTCTCACTATTTGAAGAGATTTTAAATGTAGGATCTTCATTTCCAAGTTTTTTAAGGGCCATACCCATCTTCTCCTGATCAGCTTTTGTCTTTGGCTCAACTCGAAGAGAAACCACTGGCTCAAGGAATTTAATTGTCTCCAGAACAATTGGCTTTTCTTCATCACAGAATGTATGAGACGTAAGAGCATCTTTCAAACCTACAGCGGCGGCGATTTCTCCTGCAAAAACTTTCTTCACTTCTTCTCGCTTATCAGCCTGAAGTCGGACGATACGTCCAAGTCGCTCTTTTTTACCTGTTGTAGAATTATAAAGATAAGTTCCAGCCTCGATAGTTCCAGAATACACTCGGAAGAATGTGAGCTGTCCTACGAATGGATCGTTTTGGAGCTTGAAAGCCAAAGCAGCAAAAGGTTCTGCATCAGACGCACTTCTAAATATTTCTTCTCCTGTGTTTGGATCTGTTCCTTTAACAGGCTTAAGATCTGTAGGAGCGGGAAGATAATCGACAACGGCATCGAGAACTAGCTGCACTCCAACGTTTTTCAAAGCAGATCCAGTGAATACTGGAAATATCTTGTTTTCGATGACTAGTTTTCGGATTTCTGCCTTCAAAACATCAACAGAGATTTCTTTTCCATCCAAATATTGTTGCATCAAAGAGTCATTATACTCAACTGCTTTTTCAATCAATTCTGCATGATATTTTTTAGCATCAGCAAGAAAGTTCTCAGGGATTTCTTTTTCAACAACGTTAATACCCTTCTCCCCTTCGAAGAAATATGCTTTCATTTTCAAAAGATCAACAACTCCTTCATGATCTCCTTCTGTTCCAATTGGAATCTGGAATCGGACTGCTCTTTTATTCAAACGTTCAAGAATAGAAGCATATGATTTTTCAAAACTGGCTCCTGTTCGATCCATTTTATTAATAAAGCAAAGACGAGGCACATTACTTTCATCAGCATATCTCCAGTTTGTCTCTGATTGAGGCTCTACTCCAGCAACCCCATCGAAAACCACAACAGCTCCGTCGAGCACTCGCAAAGAACGCTTCACCTCGACAGTAAAGTCTATGTGCCCTGGGGTGTCGATAACATTGAAGCGTACTTTCTTTGAAACATCCTCCTTTGGCATATATGAAGGATTCCAAAAACAAGTAATAGCGGCGGCAGTAATAGTAATGCCTCGTTCTCGCTCCTGTTCCATCCAGTCTGTTGTAGTTTCTCCATCATGTACTTCACCAATCTTATGAATTTCTCCTGTATAAAAAAGAATTCGTTCTGAAGTTGTTGTTTTACCAGCATCAATATGAGCAATGATACCGAAATTTCTTACTTTCTCTAATGGATAGTCGCGTTGCATAAATTAAGTTAATTGAATAAATAATGAAATACTTGAAGTAGGCTCTAGCTTACCGTAAAATGATGAGAAATGCAAAAATATGCAGTAGGTGGTTTATTATACTTAGGATCTGCTGGTAGCATTATTATGGGTTTACTAAGTCTAGTTCTGCATCCAATCACAGGAATAGTTATCCTTGCAGCGACAGTATTTATGATCATAACAGCACATTCTCTTTTCAAAATGAAAAAGGTAGCTTTTAGAAATAGTTTAATACTCGGCATTGCCTTAATCGCTA
>JANXRK010000065.1 GCA_025353045.1 Candidatus Tayloriibacteriota bacterium | reverse complement strand
GTATTATCAAAATATTCAAACATTGAACTGTTTGTAGCATTTTTTATATCAGAAGCCAATGTAGTCAATACTTCATTTGAATTAATATATGTAAAGGGATTACCTGTTGGTTTTATCAGTCCTTTTTTCAAAGTGGTAGTTGCAATAAAATATCGGATCTTATCTTTTATTCCATCCCCGTCAGTATCACTAAAAAATGTAATAGTATTTGTTGCTGCTTGAGCAATAGCAAATGATCCATCACTTCCAGGGGATGCGGTGCGTAACTCTTTTACCATCACGCGGATAATAGTTCGAGCATCCTGAGCACTTGAAAGTGAGTCTTGAGAATATTTATTATTAAGAAAAATATCTCTCTGAAAATTACTAACAAGTACAGCAAAAAGGCCAGAAATTCCTACTACAACTACAATTTCTGCCAATGTAAATCCTTTTGTATACATATTATGGTCCTAAGATTATTTCCTGTTCCTTCCACTCAGTACTAACTGGAACGTCGATAGTTGATGTTGCATATCCACTCTTTCCAACCACTACATGATATGTTCCCGATGCCAATCCTGAGAAAACTGCTTGGCCAGGAGGAGTACATGAAGAAGTTTCTGTAAATGAAACATCTGAAATATTTGGTGTAGTCGTAGTACTCGTGGTATTTAAAAATACCTTATAACGAGCATATCGATCACCGTTGTGGACTGTAGAAAGTGCTGCGTTTGCTGAAGTGTAGTAGGTAGATGATGTTCCATCAGGACCTTTATACGTCCATGTTGTCGTTGCTGTACTTGTAGCGTTTGTTGCAAATTGGAATTTGACACTGTTTGGCCCAGTAAGAACTGGCTGATCTGTCGGCGTCCAGATAAGATTATAAAAATTACTTGGCGAACCCGTGTCAATTATTGAAGATTCAAGACTTCCGCTTGTATTATAAGCTCCAAAAGCACTTTTTAATTTCACTTCGCCTGTTGGACTTAATACGGCAATATTTCCATCATCAGTAAAATACTTTGTTTCATCCGTAAAATCTACTTGCCCACTTCCTCCTGACCAATCAGTTTGATTTATAAAACCACGACCTGTTGTTTGAGTGACATCGTATCCACCGTTTGTTACTTGAACTACAGCATTTGTAATTGGAAGTAACGTTGTAGAATCCTTAATAGTCATCAAAAGACTTTTAGCGTTTTTAGGTTCAACTATCAAAGAAACGTTCTGTGTTGTGTTTGCCCCTAAACTTATTGAGTTAAGCGGATTAATACCGACGATATCGTAAGCCCCATCAATACCATTTACAGTATATGAATCCCATTCCATTACTGAATTTGTATATGTTCCGGAACTATTTGTAATTAAATTTTGCGAATATTTTGGAATATTTGTACCAATCTTCTTTAATCCTGTTAGGGAAAAATCAATATTTGGCACAACAACACAATCAGGTGTGACGGAAGAAAATGCGAACACTGAAATTTTATCAATAGAAAAACTAATCTGAGTTAATTGTTGAACAATAACTGTAGCGTTTGGCTTAGTCGGAGTCGGATTCTCTACTGCACCTGAAGGATATGTTTGATCTGTCGAATATCCCGCCTTACTAACTGTAATTTTATATGCATTAGAAGCTGGAGGAACATCAACAATAGTAAGTATTCCATCGACATCTGTAACATCATCAATAGTGATTGTCGATGAAGCATTTACAATATGGACAGCAGCATCTGAGACTGGAACGCCGTTTGAATCAAATACTTTTATAAGAAGGGCTCCATTTGTAGAAGCAGTCTCGAGATTTTTAGGGGCTACAGTTGTACTCAAAGTGACAGAACTTGAGCTTTTACATGTTGGACAAGCAACCTCAACATCCACAGCTTTATTATCTGCCGGTGATAGATCATTTTTTGTAGTACTTCCGATTTGTCCATCAAAAGGCAAATCGATATTTCGTATTGTAGTTGTCACGGTAAAAGTTATACCTCCTCGAGTGAGTGTTTGCACATGCGGAACCTTACCATTAGGAATTCCTCCAGGAATTCCAATATCGGCATATGAGAGATTCCTAACGATCTCAAATTGTTCATTGGCGAGATTAAGCTCAATAATTTTATATTGATTTTCATTAATAAGAAGAAAAAGACTGACATATGCTTGATATGAAGCCGTGGCAATGACAAGAAAGACTCCGATACCAACGATCGTTTCGACTAGAGTAAAGCCTTTTCTATTTTTTAATAATGTTTTATATAACATTTACGAGTGAATACATTGGAGTGATCATAGCAACCGCAAAGAATCCTACCGCGGCTCCGATAATTACCATAAGAAATGGTTCGATAACTGTAGACATGTCTTTGGTCTTTTGATCGACATCATCTTCATAAAACACAGCAACGCCTATAAGCATCTCCCCTATTTTCCCGGTCTCTTCACCCACACTCATCATTTCTCCTAAGAAAATTGGATAAAACTTTTCATTTTCAGTGAAGAGTTTAGAAATTGGTTCTCCTTTTTGGATTGCTTCACCCGCTTTTTTTAATATATCTTTGTAATAAACATTTTGAATAACTTCAGTTGTAATACGCACTGATTCAACAACATCAACACCTGAACTAAGGAGAGATGAAAGAGTTCGAGCTGTTCTTGCGGAATTTACTTCTTTAACCAAATTTCCTATTACAGGTATTTTCAAAATCGCGTAATGAAAAACTCTTTTCCCACTCTCTTTCTTTGACCATGTGATGAGTCCACCGATAAGAATACAAGCGGACGACAAAACAATAAGCCCATGATCTCTAAGCATTGAACTAACAAAAAGAACGAACTTAGTCGAAGCCGGTAGGTCTACGTGCAATTCCAAAAAGGTTTTCATCAATGTCGGTACGATATAGGTCAACATCAAAATAGCCACAAGTCCCATGGCCAAGAAAATAATACTTGGATACATCATAGCTCCTCGTATTCTTCTCTGAAGGGCAAAAGATTTATCCATTTGCAGACCAGTGATTCTCAAAGACTCAGCTAACGAACCACTTTGTTCCCCAGCTGCAACCATAGAAACGAAAAGTGATGAGAAAACATTTTTAAAATTACCCATAGCTTGACTCAGGGTCTTACCCTCACTAATATCCTTTTGCAAAGCAATAAGAACTTTTTTCAGTGCAGGATTCTTAGTTTGTCTTTCCATAACGTTGAGTGCGCGAGACATTGCTAAACCAGCTGTAATCATAGAACCTAGATTTCTTGCAAAATTTATTTTATCTTGTGCTTTTATAGAGTTTAAAAAAGGAAGCGTGATAGTGATATTTTTCAAAGACATGCCTTTTCCAGATTTTTCTGTCACATCGATAACCTCTTCGCCAGATTCTTTGAGAATTTTATATAGATCATAACGATCATTAGCATCTTTTTCGCCTTTGTATATTTCTCCACTTGCCTTTTTTGCTTTATAAATAAAATGTGACATGACTTTTTTTAAATAAACTATTCTGATATTACTCGCAGCACCTCCTCGATAGTAGTTGTCCCTAGAACTGCATTAAATATACCATCTTCTAGCATTGTTATCATTCCCTCTTTCTTAGCTTGACCTTCTATTTCTGAATTTGTTGAACCCTTAATAATTAAATCTTTAATTGGCTGCGAAACTTTGAGTACCTCATGAATTCCCACTCGACCCTTATATCCATCATCATCTTTTGAAGCCACGGGTTTCCAAAAAGAGATCTTATTCCAATCATCAGTAGCTTTCACTATTTTTTCTTCTTTAAGAATTTTCAAAACTCTATCAAGATCGACAGTTTTGGCCAAAACAGCTAATTCGTCTTTTGAAAGAATATATTTTTCCTTTTTATCGGAAAGTTTTCGAACGAGTCTCTGAGCGATGATGATATTTATAGTTGAAACAAGAAGGAAGGGCTCGATTTTCATATCTAAAAGACGCGGAATGGCACCCGCGGCGCTGTTCGTGTGCAGTGTCGAGAGCACAAGATGCCCAGTCAGCGCCGCGTTGACCGCCAGCGAAGCTGTTTCATTATCTCGAATCTCCCCCACCATGATAATATCCGGGTCCTGACGGACAAGTGTTCGTAGTCCTATTGAGAAAGTAAAACCAATTTCCGGCTTAACCTGACTTTGATTAATTCTTTTCATCTGATATTCCACGGGATCTTCAATCGTTGAAATATTTACATCAGGTTGATTCAAAATATCGAGAACTGTGTATAGTGTTGTGGTTTTTCCAGATCCGGTCGGTCCAGTCGTAAGAATCATACCCGTCGTAAGCTTTGTAGCATTGTGAATTCTTTCCAACCCTTCTCCATGGAAACCTAGATACTCCAAGGTAAAGCCCGATACATTCTCGCGAAGGAGACGCATAACGGTTTTTTCACCATAGTACGTTGGCAAAATAGAAACTCGGAAACTTACCTTCTCATTATTCATTTCGATCTTGAATCGTCCGTCTTGTGGGAGTCGCTTTTCATCAAGCTTAAGATTTGAAAGAACTTTAATACGCGCTGTAATAGAAGATTCGGCATTTTTGGGCAAAACCATAGCATCATGAAGCAAACCATCGATTCGATATCGAACCATGAGTTGATCATCCATAGGTTCAATGTGAATATCAGATGCGTCTTGCAAAATAGCATGCTTCAAAAGCGTGTCCACAATGCGTACCACTGGCAAATCCTCAGCGATTTTCTTTAGATCCTCCTCTGAAGCTGGTTCCCCTGACTCTTCGGCAATAGTCTTGAGAGTTGCTGACTCTTTTTGGATAATATCTCCGAATTCAGCCTTTAGACTCTTTTGGTATTGAACAATAACATTCTTCATTGACTCAACATCAGTGAGTCGGGCCAGAATCTTTAGATTTACCTTCTTTTTAATAAAATCGATAGCTGAAAGATCATCAACATCAAGCATTGCCACTTCGAGACTATCCCCGTCTTTCTTAAAAGCTACAATATTATGCGTACGCGCTACAGGTTCAGGGATAAGTGAGAGAGTTTCAAAAGGAATTTTTCTAGTTTTGAGATCCACGAATGGAATACCTAGAACATATGCCTGCATACGACGGAGATTGTCTTCAGTAATTTTACCCGTACTCACCAAAATCTCACCTATTCTAACTCCTTTCTTATCAGCTTCCTTTTGAGCCACATCAAGGTCAGCTTTGGATACGAGATTCGAATCGATGATAAATTTATTTAACTGTGAATCTTCGATGAGCATAAAAATGCAATATAAAAATCAATTTAATTACATAAATTATAGCATAGAACTTCTACCTTCATTTTCCACAAGTTTCAGTTTTGACCCAAAAAGAAAGTGTCTATTTGATCGTAATGTTCTACTTTGAGTTTAGACAAGGTGATATGTCCAACTTGAGGATCTGAGATTAGTTTAATTGATTTTTGCGTGGCAAAGGATCTCAACTCAGTAATTGATATCTGATTGTCTTGTTCCCCAGCCAAAATCATGACCTTACTTGATGGAAGACTGAATTTGTTTACTGGTGAAGAAATTTCGTCATTTAATAATTTATCAAAATCAGATACCTTAAAACGATAGCTTCCTGGATATTTTGTTTGCAAATATGAAGCTAGGGTATTGATATCTGGAATACCTCTATAAGTGATAGTTGGAGAAAGTGCGCATATTTTATCAATATTTGTATCATCTTTTATTGACATAATGACCCCCCCACCAAAGCTTGTTCCAAGTAAATATATTTTTTTTGCGATATAAACTTTATCTACATTATTTATTCCCTTACTAAGTGCGTCAATTAAAATTTCAAAATCATGTTGTGGAGGATGTTCTAAAAATCTTCCTTTAGACTCCCATGATCCTAGGTAGCGTGGAAACACAATATCATAACCTCTTCTGTTCCATTCAGCTATCGACTCCTTTTTAGATATTGGATTTCCAGGTAAACCATCCGCTAGAATAATGGTACCTTTTTTTTGAGCGACTTCAAAAAGTTCAAAAGCGAGGTCTCCATGATATATTATTGACATATACTAATTATATATTTTTAAATAAATCTTGTACAACTCATTAATCAAACTAGATAAATAATGGTCACTATTTTTATATTTAATATTAATAATAGAAGTGAATAAATCTTCACGTATATCTTTATTATAAGTAAGATAATTTTGAATCAAACGTAGATAATGTACTTGTGATACCTCGGGGAATGTAATTTTGTTTTCGTATAGTAATATATCAATAATTATTCTGCATAAATATTTTCTAATAACGTCCAAATCTGCTCTATCCGTAATCTCTCTATATATCCTATAAAAATATTCATCGATTCTATATCTTAAATCTAACTTTATTTTTTTGTTTGTAACTAATTTTGACCATTGTATATATTTGTTTTTACCATATAAACAAATACCATTTTCAAGAATCTTTATGAAATAGACACCATGTCTACCAAATTGATAATTATTTATCCCTTTCTTTATAATTGAATCCTCATAATCAACAAATATCGATACTGAAGGCAATCTTTTTTTAAGCACTGAACCAACTGTAAAATCCATTATATCAAATTTTTTAAGTAAAATAAAAATATCAATATCTGCAGGTTTTTTTCCAACTTCATCTATCGATGAGCCATAAGTAACAACACACACAACTCTAGCTACCCCGAAATACTTAAGTACTAGCTTGGAAATTTCAATGTGTTTGATTTCCGTCTTCATGATGATATAGTACGGAAAGACCATTGAAAATACAACCGCCACAGGACCGCCATGATCATTACCACTTTACCGATAAGTTATCGGCATGGTAGAAGTCTTAAAGTCTTCTCAACCATTCTCACTGCCAAAACACTCGCAAGACTTACTGGATCAAGACTTATTCTACCAATTAACCTTCTTGGACTTCAACGCAACACCCTACCCAACAACCCCGAAAGAATCGTCAACTACTTCGGGCATGATTTGACTGCGGTTGGTGTCACGACTGAGGAGTGTGATATAGCAACCGATCTTGATAGTGATTTCCAAAATTTTGTCACGCAATCACTGTTAGGAAAAACCCAGCGAGCGACGATTAACCTTTCACGCTGTACGTGTGGGGTTGTAGAACTTCCAACGAGCGCGCTGAATGTAATTGGGGTACAAAGAAGAGGTCATAACTTCACCGACAAAGTCTGTACAAGATGCCACGGAATGATTGAGACGGCAGAAAGTGAAGTACGAGCGATTACAGCTTTAGGTAAACTAGATATTTTTTGCACGCCATCAGTTCAGGCACGAAGATTCTCAACAGTCTATGGGGAGATTACTAGGCACCAGCTCATTATAACGAAACTCAGGAATCCAGAACAAGGCGATCTTTTGTTAGATGGTTTAGTTCTTGATCCTGATTGTGCACTAGGAATATTCCCCTACTTTCTGGCACATAAATTTAAAATCAATGAGGTGGGGTTGGTCGTTGGCTTTACGACCTTAACCCAAGTCTGTCGAGCTATTGCTATAAGCTCCACTCTATTTCCGCATGTGAAAGTCCATCTTTTCATTCATCCTGGGATAAAATTCCAAAATCCAGTGATGAAATTACCAAGAACACCCTTCCTGGAAGATAAACATGGTGTATCAGTAAAAGATTGGGGAGTTGCGTTACTCATGAGTAACCAGCAGACCCGCCTTGAAAGTGTGTTTTGTGAAGGTGATGTGGTAGTCGCAAAAAATACAAGGATAAGATACCAACAAAACACCTCTGAAAAACCTGAACGCGTCTCTTTCGCCACAGCATCGAACATGCTTGAGCGAGATGCCATTTCCAAAGTCTACAAAAAGATTCGTCAAAGCACTCCCCTCGTTACAACCGAACGGTTACTAGCAGAGGCGACCTTGTGACCAGTCACTCGAGACAACCCCGCTCTGGGGTTGTTGTTTATTATATTAAGTCTCACAGACTCATTCATCAAAAAGGAAGTGGTGTGTACAACAAGTTCTCTAACTTTTTTTGTTTTTCCACATGGTGCGATGGCTAACTTTAAACATTCATACATTTCTTTTCTATATTTAGGGTAAAACTTAATAAAAACTTTATAACAGCAGTACAAGTCTCTAATATATAATCCTGATCGTTCGGAGACAAGTTCAGCCCCTGACCTTAATATCTTTTTCATCATCCAGGTGCATTTTTCTTTTGAAGAATATTTATTACTACCAAGAAAACTGTGCAGATCCGCCTTAAGCGTATTAAGGGTAACTGCAATGTCATTACCTGCTTGTAAATTTGGTATCAACCTCTCAACTGACGACCCAAAAACACATCTTGATGTTAGCTTTACAAGAACTCTTTTGGAAGTTGATTTAATATCCAAAATATTAATATACATGAGGTCAACTTTGCTGACGAAAGGATAATCTTTCCTCACAACATCTAGCCGCCTTTGTAACTTATTCCTCACCACCAAAGAAATGCTTTTAGAAAATATAATAACTAAGTCAATATCAGAAATGTGACTAATTTGCGTATTATTTTCAACTGATCCCCTCAAATAAACTGAAACTAACTGTTTTTTGATTAATTGCCTAATTATATCAATACTAATTTGTATTGGTTCGTTCCAGACTTCAGAAATTTTATCACTATACTGAACCTCATCTTTTTCAAAAAACCCTGAACCCTTCAATCTTATACAATTTATTCTCTTTAAGATTTTTACTCTCATTGTATGTTTTTTAACCCCCGTGAGAAAACCTACACCTCCATGTCCAATTCCATGAAAAACGTTGAACCCTTCCCCTCACCAGCAGATTCAGCCCAAAGTTTACCTTTATGTGCAGTGACGATATCCTTTGCCACGAAAAGTCCGAGACCAGTTCCATAAATATTCTGCTTATTGGCATTCTCAGCCCGTACGAACTTGGCAAAAAGCTTTGGCATAACCTCAGGAGCAATACCAACGCCAGTATCTTTGATTGAGAATAGGATTTTCCTATCAGCACTCTTTCGCATCAAAGCTATAGCAATAGATCCCGAAGGAGTGTACTTAACTGAATTGTCGATAAGATTAGCGATAACCTGCTTGAGCTTATCTTTATCAGCATGAATCATAAACCGAGCAGAGGCATCAGCGTTAAATGACAGCTTGAGACCTTTTTTATCAATATTAGGCTTAAGTTCGCCAATAACATTCTCAACCATTTGCTTAAGATCAAGCATATCGAAGCTATACTTCATAGTACCAAGCTCAATTCGAGAAATATTGAGATAATCATCCACAATCGTAGTAAGTGTCTTTGAAGATTCGAAGATACGACTAATTGCCTGCTTAGTCTCCGGAGTGGTCTGCCCCATTTCTCCTTCGAGAATGAGTGAGGCGTAACCTTTCATAGCAGTCAGAGGCGCGCGGAGCTGGTGAGTGGCAAAAGAAACGAATTCAGATTTTTGTTTATCAAGTTCAAGGAGGCGAGTGTTGGCAACCTTAAGATCACCAGCAAGCTTCTCGATCTTTTCACGCTGGCTCACTTCCTTGCGGACGGATTGGATAAGAATAAGACCGAAGATGATGGAAATGATGAGGGTGATACCGGTAACAGCATGACTAATGTTGATATCCTCAATAGCAAGAAGCGATCCAACCAATATCCACAGCGAGATCACCAAAACATTAGAGCCGATGAGTTTGAGGTTAAAAGATTTAAATTTCACAATCGTATACGAAAGAAATGCCAAAAATACGGGCATTCCGAAGAGTCCATACTGCGCAAAATTCCAATCTTCAGTAAAACTCCCTGTAATCGCTCCCCAGGAAAATGCAAAAAGTAATACAATCATACCTGCAGTTAAATAAACAATTTCTTTTTTAGTTTGTTTATTTTTTTCAGAAATAAACCTTTTAGTACCAACAATCACAAGTGTTATTGTATAAACAATCTCAATAACATATGAATAATACGAGTAAACTGCCTCCTGACTTAAACATGTTCCAATATCGAACGAAGTTAGGATATACTTTGTTGGAATAAGAACAACAAGCGGCAAATAGATAGCTAACAAAACTGACTTAGAGAGAAAAGATGTATCTTTTTTATAAAGTAATACATACAACAAATAAAGAGCACTTAGATGAACAAGCGGCTCGACCAAGACCTGCATCGCCCAGACAAACATAATGACGTCACTTCTATCACTAGCCCAAAAGACTGAGTCGAGGAAAACCCAAAGTGAAAAGGCTAATGTCGTCACTAAAATTATTTGGTTTGCGAGTGCTTTGCGATTTTTCAAAAACACATATGAACCGATTAGGAGGGAGATTAGTGCTATTGGCAGATGTGAATAATACACAAGAGGAGGAACGTTTTCAGAAATTACCAGGTATTGAGGTCCTGGAAAATTACAGAGCGCTGGAAAGTTCATACTGTTAATTATATCACAACTTCTTCACAGAAATATAAGCCTCTTCTGGATTTGATCCGTAGAGATAGCAAATCTCTACATTAACCCTGTCTCCTTTTTTAACAAAAAAAGGATTGCCGAGAAAAAAGACGACGTCGTTATTCATAAATTCCGTATCAAATCTATCTATTACTTTACCGCTAGGCAACGACACATCACTACAGACTAAAATTGAATTTATTTCACCATTTCTATTAAGTTTTATCTCTTTTTTGAATTGAACCCCGCTCTTTTTCACACCCGCAAAAGAAAGTAGATCATATATGATCTGATCTGTTAAGTACTTAGGTTGGACATTGATTTCCGATAAGACATGAAATTTTTTAGACGCTATTCTTTTTGGAAAATCAATATAAGACAAAAGGAATGAGCTTTTCATACCACAAGGAATTAAGTGGCCTTTTTTCTTTAAGTAAGGCAATAGACCAGAGACTATGTCTATCTGTTTTTCAAAAAACATGCCAGTATAAATATTTTCACTAATAATGATATCAGCCTTCACTTCTAGCTTTATATTTCTAGCGTCAGCTTTAATAAACTCAATATCGTTCGTGATAATTCTTTTTTCAATAAGATGCTTCTTTATCTTATTTGCAAGCTCGTAGACCGATGGGTTAATTTCAAATCCATAAACTTTAGCTCCTCTTAAGTTAGCCATAAAAGAAAGAATACCTGTCCCCAAGCCTGCCTCGATAACAACATTTCCTTTTGTAGTTTGCTCATACACAGCGGCAAGAAGCATTATTGTTCTTTTCTTATCCACAAGACAATGGACAGCATCTAGGACGTCCAACCCTGTATTATCAATTTCTCGATTAGAAAATCTATCTCCCTCTGGTACGACCAAGCTTTTTTGTAATTGATCGACGAGACCTTCTTTTTTACAAAAGATTAAAACCTCATCATATAATCTGTTAATTATGTCATTTTCTAATGTCATGAATATGTGATAGTATTTCACCATGTTACTAGTAAAAACAAAATTAGACAAGAGTTCCACGCATGGAATAGGGCTATTCGCAGCGGAATTTATTCCAAAGGGAACAATCACGTGGAAGTACGATCCTGAATACGATACCTGCTTCACTCAAGAATGTATAGATATACTACCAGAAAGTTTCCGTGAAAGATTTTTAGATTATCTCTATCTCGACTTTAAACTGAAGAAGTACATACTTTGTTGCGATGATCAAAGATTTATTAACTATTCTAAAAAACCAAATATTCAGTCGAAACCAGACAGAGATATAGCGAAAAAAGATATTCATATTGGAGAGGAATTAACATGTGACTATGAAGACTACGAAAAGGGTTGGTTTAAAAGACGAGGGATAAAGAAATCATCCTTTAAGCATGTTCTTTAATTTCGGTAGCAAAATAAGGAATAATATCAATCCATTAAAGACCAACATATATACAGGATAAACATATATTCCAAAAACCCACTCTCTTATTGCAAACAAGTTCAGGATGCTCTCTATAACGACAAGCAACCAAGTAAGTAAATCTTCGCTGTTAGGATTTAAATAGGTCTTCCTAACTGTAGGGAGTATTCCAAGTAGATCAATAAAAATATTTATCAACAGAGTCAATAATGGATAACCTGAGATCATCCAAACAATAATACTTACGATAGATAAAATTAAGCAAATTTTATCAAACGATGACCATCCTCCTTGGCCAAATTTGAGAGAAAGTATAAACGTTATAAAAGGACCAATTATATACACAATCGGAACCCATATAGTCTCTCTTGCTCCTACTGCATAATAACTAGAAGCTATAAGAATACCAACAATGGTCAATATAAACCATGTTGTCTTATTGGGAATCGTTTTTCTACGAAAAATAGAAATATAATAGACAATAAAGGATACCATTGATAATAAACCTGCTACGATTCCTAGTATATTTAAATTGTCTGAATACATTTTAATTATTTTTTAGCTGTGTCGAGTCAATTACCTTAAAATCCTTTACCACCATATATCTATAAAAAGTAACGGATGCTGAAATAAACATAGCAACTAAAAAAACTATTATCAGAATTTTAGATTTTTTATCCATAGACTACATTATACCCCATAAAACAAAATCTGGAATATGCTACAATCTTCTTGTTTTACAAGACAAAATTCTATCTAATAGACTATGGAAAATTTATCCCAATGTAGCATGACAAATACCGGATATTTTAATGCAACTAAAGACATACCGGCTCTAGTACTGTACTCCCACTTACCCCTGATTATTATCAGCATAACAATTGCTTTACTTATTATTATTAAAGGTAGGAAAGTATTATCAAATCAGATCTTACTCATAATTCTCATTCCTTTTAGTTTATGGGTAATATTTTCTCTAGTTTTTTGGGCATGCGACAGAGGTGACATCATAATGACAGTCTGGGCATTTACCTTATTAGTTGAACCGCTAATTTACATTGGGGGGCTTTATTTAATTCAAGTACTAATTGAGGAAAGAGATATTTCTTTTTATCAAAAGCTAACGTTGGCAATATTATATCTCCCCATATTAGTTTTTTTACCTAGCAGGTTAACGCTGTCAGGATTTAATATAATTACTTGCATGAGTGTCGAGGGACCAGTTGCGCTTTATTATAGCTATATAATCGAGATTATATATACTTGTTGGATTATATTTTACGTTTCAAAGCAATTTATTGAGAGTAAAAATCCAATCAATAAGAAGAAGGTCGTTCTTTTATCCTTAGGTATAGTGTTATTTTTGCTTGCGTTTAGTTGTGGCAATATGGTTGGAAGTTTCACGAATGACTGGAAATTAGGAGAGTTAGGTTTACTAGGTATGCCCGTATTTCTTATTTTCCTTATTTATAGCACTATCAAATTCAATCTCTTCAACCTCAAACTCGTCAACCGGAATCTCCTAGTTTTTACTCTATGGATTCTCATCGGCTCTCTCATTACCATCACAGACGCAAATACAAGTCACATTATTACCATAATTACTTTTATCATCTCAATAATCCTTGGCATTCTTCTTATTCAAATCGGAAAACAAGAACAAGACAACCTCGAAAAAATCGAATCGCTTGCTCTATCTCTCAAATCTTTCAATTCTTCTCTCTCTGACAAGGTGGCTGAACAAACACAAGAAATTAACAAGTCATTTGAATTAGAGAAAAAAGCCCGAAGAGAGCTCGAAAAGTTGAGTGAAACAAAGGATACTTTCATAAGTATCGCTCAACACAATTTAAGAGTGCCGATCACGAATATAAATAATAGACTCAATGAAATAATTTCTGGAAAATATGTAAAGATTGAAACTGACGCACAAAAAACTTTAGAAGAGGCTCTGGTTTCCGTCCAACACTTAACAGACATTGCTGATGATTTCAAAAATATTGCTAAGATGAAAACAGGATCGCAAATATTAAATTTATCAAAATTAAGTCTGCTTCCTTCACTAGAAAAAATCCTAAAGGAACTAGAAATAGACATAACGAGCATGGATCTGTCAGTCACTTACCTCAAAGACATCGCTGATTGGCCGGAAATAAAAGTCGATGCAAACAAAATACGAGAAGTTCTTTTAGTAATCATAGAAAATGCTATTCGTTACAATACATCAGAAGGAAGCATAAAAATAGAGACGGAATTTGATGACGATCAATTTAAAATAACAATTAAGAATACAGGGGTTGGAATTACGACGGAAGAAAAAAATAATTTATTTGAAAAAACATTTTACAGAAGCAAAAGAGTTCAGAATAAAAATCCGACCGGTATGGGAATTGGCTTATCTGTATCGAGATCGATCGTGGAAGCCCATCATGGTAGTCTGACTATAAATTCAGAAGGAGAAAATATGGGTGCAAGGGTTATAATTACCATCCCTTTTGATTTTCTAAAAAGCCTTGTAAAATAAGTGTTTTAAAGTACTTATCCACAGATCCTAATTTGCTTTACTTTTATATGTATTTTATGGTATAATACTAACAGTAACAGCACTTCGACGTGCTACAGAAGATTTTTCGGAACAGTAAACTCGGCCAACAGGCCACATCGGAGATTACAATCATGAAAGCGTTCTACGCAATCGTGTTTGCGCTCATCTCCTTTGTTGGGGTGCAAGCGCAGATCACGGCCTTCCCTACGGGAGGCAGCTTGGAGAAGGACTCGCTGGCGCAAGTCAGGGAGTTGGATATCTTTCTCAAGCAAGGAGACCGAGTCTTGCTCCAAGAGGTTGCAAACGTCAGAGTTAGCAACCGGGCGGAGCTGGAATCGTTTTTCCAGTCGCAGCTTCACAAGGCTGCACTGAGAGTGGTCACGACAGAGGTGGCAGGTCAAGACAGAAGTCTGCCCTACTCTATTGTCGCCTTCGCCCTTCAGTATTACTGGGACGACCACGATGAGGATGGAATCATCAACTACTTTCAGGTCCCGGGTGTGCAATTTAGCCTCGTGAAAATGGCGGCTGGTTACACTCTACCGGACTTGTCTGGGGTGAAGATGGAATTCCCCCGACGTATCGGGCACACCTTCAACCACCTCAAGTGGATTGGCGTGACGGCTTCGAGGGGTGACGACGTCATCTTCAACACCGACTCAAATCAGACCACCGAAAACGCCAAGGTTGTGGAGATCATCCATCGCTCGGGCATCTCGTACGTGTTCATTGCAACAGAGCTCGTCTTGGATAAGGACGTCACAATCCAAATCCGGACCCTCTCAAGCAGCAGCACCGGTGACCTGGTTTTCCAAGCCTTCGAACAAGGCCAGGAGCTCGAAGTCCCTCCGCTCTCCCTCTCTCTCGTCCTCTATCCACCTGTGGACGCGGATGGGAAGAAGTCTTCTGTGGAACCTCCCCCATCACCGCAAGCCCTCCTCAGGGGCCATGGTGGGATGGTTGGAATGTTCGTCCAGTACCAGATGTCTTCGGACCTGGTCAACTGGATTGATTTTCCAAACGGACGCTTCCCGGTCACACCGGCAGGAGTGCAGTCCTTCACGGACAAGTCCACGGCACGATCACATCTCTTCTACCGGCTCCGGCTGGTGGAATGAAATCGCGACAACGCGACCAACAAGAAAGGGGCTCCTCACGGGGCCCCTTTACTCTTGTTTATTTTTCTATTTCTTTAGGATCTTTTACCTTTATTGTCAAACTCAGTGGAGAATTTGGATCAGTAGATTTTGCACTGACAGGGAGTCCGAAGGTTGTATCTGCTGAATTTGTATCAGTACATCTCATACTATACTTATAATCACCTTTTGACGTAAGTGCCGATGCAGGAATCTTATAATATCCATTTACGGGCTGAGAGTTTAGTCCCGATAGAACTGATGAAGCGCTAGATGGATCCACTAGACGAGCAACGCATGCATTCACATCATACGTCATCCCTCCAACTGCTTCCCAATTTACATACGCATCTTGTCCTAATTTTATTGCCACCAAGAATTTTGTTTTATCTGTCGATGCTTGATTTTGCATCGTCCACATACTAACCCCCGGCGGGACTGGACTTCCATTCACCACCGTTGTACTACAAACCATATTTCCTATCTTTGTCGGACTACTACTATCAGTAACTTGAATACTTGGTGATGTATACGGTCCTACTGGCATATTTGTTAGTACTGGTATTGAGAATGTATATGACGCTGATCCATCAAAAGAACTTGCACTTACTGCCACTGTTCCTGATGTTGCAGGTGCTGTGTATGATACAGTTGAAGGAATAGTACATGAAGGTGTAAATGTGGATGGTGGGTTATTTGTACAGCTAGGACATTTGACATTTCCTGATGTAGAACTTGCATTGAACTGGAGCCAACCGATATTTTCCCCTCCCCAAGCGTACCCAACGAAGGATCCGTCACTCGTAATGTACGTAACCCCCTTATCACCACCATTCTGTCTAGTTGAATACAGTGGTGACTCTGAAAGCTTTGCCCATCCGTCCCAGCCATCTGTACGAGACGCATTTGTACTACAATGTGTGGTTGTGGGTGGACTGGGTGGAGGAATAGTTCCAGAGCAAACACGAATATATCCAGAGACCCCACCTTTATCTAAGTCAATAGTAGGGCTAGGAAAACCTAGAGAAGTATCCCCAGCGAACTCGATCCAACCTACATTTGAAGACCAAGCATAACCAGAAAGAGTTCCAGCTAATGCATCTGAAGTTGATGTTGCAAGCTTCACACCATACGATACAGTTCCGCATGTACCTGTATTTATACAATTAAAACTAATCCAACCGACATTTGATGACCAAGCCCAACCGGTGACGTCGACAGGTTTTAATGGACCAGCTTTAACTTGAGAAGTTATCGCCAAAAAATAGAATGCTACGACGAATAATGTAAAAGATATCTTTATAAAAAGTTTTTTAATGTTCATATATACAATAATACAACTATTTGTAGAGCAATACTATTAAACTTGTGGATAATTGTTTCTTATGCTATATTATCTAGGTCTGAAGTTCGCCGAAAGCGAACATTTTTTAATAAAAATTTCAAAAAATCAATATGTTTGACCTAAAAGTAATTCACTCAGTGCTACAACAATTAGAAGATGAACGAGGCATTCCAAAAGAAAAAATGCTTGAGGCTATTGAACTTGCCCTAGCTACTGCTTATAAAAAGGAATATGGTAAAAAAGGCCAGATTGTTCGGGCTATTTTTGATAATAATTCTGGAAAAGTAGAGTTTTATCAGGTCAAAATCGTTGTAGATGAGAGTAAAGTCATCATGGGTGATGAAGAGGATGAACAGGATCTAAAGAACATTGCCGAAGAAGAAATCCGAGTTCGATTTAACCCAGAACATCATATTCTCCTTGCCGATGCCAAGAAAATCAAGAAAGGTGCTGTAGTTGATGACGAAATCGTCTTCCCTCTCGAGGAAAAGGGCGACTATGGAAGAATCGCAGCTCAAACTGCAAAGCAAGTTATTATCCAAAAGATTCGTGAGGCTGAAAAAACTTCAGTTCTTGCAGAATATGGTAAAAAAGAAGGCGAAATCGTCATGGGAACTGTGCAGCGAGTTGAACGAGGTTCAATCTTCGTTGATATGGGACGAGCGATGGGAATTATTTCATATGAAGACCAGATTCCAAATGAACACTATAAGCAAGGAGAGAAAATCCGAGCATATCTTTATGCTGTCGAGGAATCTCCTAAGGGAATTATGTTAAAACTTTCTCGTTCTCATCCAAAATTTCTTTCAAAGCTATTTGAAATCGAAGCACCAGAAATTGCACAAGGTGTTGTTGAGGTAAAAGCTATTGCACGTGAAGCTGGAGCTCGATCAAAAATCGCTGTTCATTCAAATGACAGTCACATTGACCCTACTGGTTCTCTCATTGGTCAAAGAGGAGTACGAGTTACTACAGTTATGAGTGAATTGGCTGGTGAAAAGATCGATATTATTCAATGGAATGAAGATCCTTCAATATTTATTCAAGAATCACTTTCTCCCGCAAAAATCATTAAAATTGATCTCAATAAAGAAGAAAAGCGAGCTGTAGTTCATGTTTCTGACGATCAACAATCACTTGCCATTGGAAAAGGTGGTCAAAATGTACGCCTTGCAGCAAAACTCACAGGTTGGAAAATAGATATACAATCCACAGGTACCCATTCTCAAGTAGCTGGTGTATAATTGCCACAAGGTTTTTAACCTTTTAACATTTAATTACATACAAATGAAATTACATAAAATCAGTATAGGAGTTTTGTGTTTTGTTTTTGCTCTTGCTTTTAGTGTAAGCATTGCTCAAGCAGAAACTACAGTGAATGCGAACGCCGACGTCCAAGTAACTACTGGTAACGTTAAACCAAAGCCACCATTACCACCTCTACGCTCAGGGGATAAGAAGGTATTGGATATTCGAAAAGATACTAGAGATGAACGAAAAAAAGAAGTTCAAGATATTCGAACTGATGTAAAAGGACAGCTCCAAGGAGATAAGGCAAAGATGAATAGCGATATCAAAGCCATGAAAGGTACTTTGAATGATTCTTCAACTCCACAACAGAGAATGGATCTTCGACTTACTGTAGAAGAAATGCGACAGAATTTTAAAGGAGAACGACAGACAGCTCTAAAGACAATGAAACAGGATATTTTCAAAGTACGAAAGACTGCTCTTGGAAAACAATTAACAACTACCCTTGAAAATCTAACTACTAACCGAACTCGTATTGACGCTCTTCTCACAAAGTTAGAAGGTGCGGGAAAAGACACTACAACAGCTCGAGCTTCATTAGTTCTAGCTGATGCTAAATTGGCAGCAGCAAAAGTAGCGGTTGACGCTTTCATTGCTCTCCCAGATCCAGCTCCTACTAAAACAACTACAACTACAACTACAACTACTGACACTAGTGCAAGCGCTTCGGTCGATGTAACAAAGCCTAGACTGCAAGGGGATGCAGCTATAAAGGCACTTAAAGAAGCTCGAGATGCATTTTTTGCTACAATAAAACTCGCTGTCATAATCAAGACAGAGATGAAAACAGACTCCAATGCAACTGTTACTAAATAATAATCTAACAAAATAAACACATGCAACCAAATCAAAATTCAAATGGAATGCTAAATGGTCTTCCACCTGTCCCACAGGAAAATAAAAAGATTGGCCCGATTGTTGGAGTACTTGTTATTGTACTTCTCATCATCATCGCAGCTTTGTATTTCTTTAGTCAAAAGCTAAATACATCTTCAAATACTAATGCTGACGTAATACCAGAAACCCAAATGGATGAAGCAAATAACAAAATATCTTCATCTACGTCAGATACAAACAGTTCTGCGGCAATTCAAGCTGATCTTGATGCACAACTAAAAGATATCGATTATAGTTTCTAATCAAAATTTATATCTAAAAGAAAAACCCCTTTGTTTGTAAAGTGGTTTTTCTTTTTTATTGACGATGTGAACCAATTGCCACAAAGAGTGACTGACTATTCAATAATGGGTGAAACTGGTCTTCCAAGAAGATATTGAGTTTGTATTCAAATTCAATTTGAGCTTTCTTATTTAATTTAGAAAACTGCTTCTTAAAATCTTTCTGCAAAATGAGGCTCGAAATCTTCATTTAGGAATAACTAGGTTTTTACCATCTTTAATATCCCTATCAGCCTTTTTTAAAAAAACATTTGTCAGTGTGTTTAATGGGACACCCATGTCGTTTGCGATTTCAAACGCTTGATCCCTCACTTCCCTATCGACTTTGATATTTGAAATGGTTTTCATAATAATTATAGTAGATACAACAGTTATTATTTGTCAACACATACATTATACTGTAGACTTTGAAAACTATGTATAAAGATATCAAAATAAAGAAATTAGATGGCTCAAAAGTTGAGATTGTTGGCTCAGTAGCAACAAAGGATTTTTATAGCTTTAGAAAGCAAGCGCTACAGAATATTAATGATGAAATAACTATTGATGGTTTTAGAAAAGGAAAAGTTCCAGAGGCAACACTCATTTCAAAAGTTGGAGAGATGAGTGTTCTTGAAGAAATGGCTCAACTTGCATTGTCAAAAGTATATCCAGAAATTATAATCAAAGAAAAGATAGACACACTTGGAAGACCTGAAATAAACATAACTAAATTAGCATTGGACAATCCTCTTGAATTTAAAATGATAGTTACAGTCTATCCAGAAATAAAATTAGGTGATTATAAAAAAGCTGCGAAGATAGAAAATGAAAAGCCTGAAGAAACATTTGAAGTGACAGACAAAGAAATCTCTGAGGCAGTTGAGAAAATTGAGAAATCTCATGCCGATCATACAGGACATGACCATCATTCATCAGAATCAAAAGAAGAAATAAAAAAATATTTGTTGGAAAATAAAAAAATAAACGCCCAAGAGAAAAGGCGAATTGCAATATCAGACGCAATTCTCCAATCATCGGTTTTTGAAATTCCAGAGCTCTTGATCGACAGTGAAACTCGCAGAATCGAAGCGCAATTTAACGATGATATTTCTCGGATGAGTGTTAAGATCGAGGACTATCTCAAACATGCGAAAAAGAGTATTGAAGAAATCCGCGATGAATGGAGGCCTTCTTCCGAGAAAAAAGCTAAGCTTCAACTTATCCTCAACGAAATTGTTAAACTAGAAAAAATAAATGTCGATACTAAAAAAATTGAAGAAGAAGTTAAACATATTTTAGCACACTACAAAGATGCAAATCAAGATCATGCATATGCTTATGCGGAAACAGTTTTAACAAACGAAGCTGCTTATGTATTTCTTGAGAGTTTAAAATAAAACTAGAATACTAGCTGAGAAATAACAGCGACAACAGCTGTCTCTGAACGGAGTATTTGTGGACCTAGAGATCGTGCGTGAATACCATGTGTCTTGAATAGATCAAGCTCATTCTGAGACCATCCCCCTTCTGGACCTATATATGCACCCAAAATGTGAGTTATGTCTTGTGAAACGAACTTTGGCGATAGTGGATGCCAGGCGATCGATCTTACGTGGGCATAGGTGTGGAGTGCTGATTCAAGATCAACCACACCATAAAGTATAGGTAATGTTCCTCTTCCAGACTGCTCAGCAGCTTCTATGATAATCTTCTGGGCTCTTTCTAGATTGATATCTTTCTTTTCTGTCCTCTCCGAAACCAATGGAATAATATGTGAAACGCCAAGCTCAGTAGCTTTCTGGATGATCCATTCAAAATTATCTTTCTTGACAAGTGAAACAAAGAGATATGTTTCTCTCAAGGGCAGGACGATATTCTCGACTACCTTGCTAATAGCCAAAGACGTAGAGTCTCCATCATATCCCTCTACTAAACAATGGAAGTCAAAGCCAGAATTATCAAATAGCACAATCTCATCACCTTTTATCAACCGAAAAACGTTCTTGAGTTGATTGGTAAATGAGTCACGGGTAATAAGCACTGAAAACTTATTGTTCAGCTTTTCTTCATAAAAAAACCTTTGTAATTTCATGTAACAATTATATACCTTTCCCAAAGGTTGTGAAGTTGCTAAATATCAAAAGCATTGCGTTTCTCAAGAATCTCCTCTTCTGGATACCACAATTTTCTAATTTCACCGGCTAGAAAAAACGAACCTGTTATAAGAATAATGTCACTTTTATCTGCATTTTGAAGAGCTATACTTGTAGCTTTTTTTGATGATGTATATTTCATATATATAGCATCTTTTTTAAAATAGTTCTTTGATAGATTAATGAGCGATTCAGGGTCTGCACACTTTCTGAATCTATTCATAAATTTTGTAAAATAAATATTATCAGCAACTGGTATTAATTGTTTTAAGATTGCCAGATGATCTTTGTTTTGCGAGATTGCTATGACAAGATGCAATTTGTTGTATTTGATCTTCCTTAGATTATCGATAGTGCTTTTAATTTTTGCTTTATTATGTGCACCATCTATTATAATAGTTGGATCATTTTGGATAATTTCAAATCGACATTGTAGTCTGGATTTTGAAATCCCAACGTGAATGTCTGAATCCTTTATTCCTATTTTCTTACAAATATTGGTGACTAATAAAATATTATTTTTCATATAATCACGAGAGTGCTGAATTGCATTAAATTCAACGCTGTGATTTGTGCAAATATTTTTAAATATCTTCAAAATTGATTTTCTATTTTCAGATGTAAAAAAAGTAGAACCTTTTTTAATAATTCCTGCTTTATCTCTCGCAATCTTGGTAAGTGTTTTTCCCAGGATTTCAGTGTGATCATAATCAATATTAGTAATAGCCGTGAAAACTGGATTTTCAATTACATTAGTTGCATCGTATCTGCCACCAAGACCGACTTCTAGAACGACCCAGTCACATTTCTGTTGTCTAAAATAGACTAACGATATTGCAAAGAATACTTCAAAATATGAGACTGCACCAAATTTACTTTTTATCGTTTGTTTAATTGCAGGTTTCATTTTTTCGACAATCTTTACAAAGTCATCCATTGAAATGTACTTATCGTTAATTTTTATTTTTTCTATCGATGTTGTAACAAAAGGAGAGGTAAATGAACCAACCTTTACTCCGGATGAATATATGACCTCATGAAGCATGTTTGTAACGGTACCCTTTCCTGAGGTTCCCGTTATGTGAATAAAATTTAACCATCTATCTGGATTATCAAGCAAATTTAAAAAATATCTCATTCTTTTCAAATAAATATCAAGATCATTTCTATGTACCATATAATTTTGTTTAGAAGATAAAGTAGATAGACTTTCAAGAAACTTTACTGTCCTATAGTATTTTTTAAATCTTTTTTTATTCATATTTGATTATTGTTGACTTTGGAATTATGCTCGAGTATTCTCAATAGAGATTCTTACAACCTGATCGTTTAAGAATACGTAATAAACCAAATTTATCAGAAATCTATGAAAAAAGAAACTGTCACACCAATTCTCGGTCAAGTACTCAAGAAAATAGCACCCTTGATAGGAGCAAAGGTGCTTATCGAACCGAGATGGCAAGTGGTTGGTCAAATCACGTTCAAAAACGGTAAAAGGTGTTACTTTCGTGGTTCTTGCATTGATCTGAATCCGCTCGGAGCATCTGAGATCGCCAAGGATAAAGACTACGCCAACATGTTCATGAAAAAGATGGGTTACCGCACTGTTTCCGGTAGCAGAACTTTTTTTGCGAGATCTTTTGCTTCGAAGATTGGCTTGCGTAACAGAGACGTAAACGGTGCATACCATTACGCCAAAGGACTTGGTTTTCCAGTCATTGTTAAGCCTAACAGTGGAAGTCAGGGAACAAATGTAGCCATGGTTCACAACAAGCGACAATTCTACAATGCAATGAAGTCTGTCTTTGGACGTGATCGAGTTGCCTTGGTGCAACAAGTCGTGCGTGGAAAGGACTACCGCGTAGTCGTCTTAGACAAGCGCGTGATCTCTGCCTATCAGAGAATTCCACTTAACGTCACCGGTGATGGTGAATCATCTATCCGTGAGTTGCTCGATGTAAAACAGATAAAATTCGTTCGTGACTATCGAGACACACGCATTAGTTTCTCTGATTCGAGAATGATCGAAAAACTCAAACATCAAGGTTTGACCCTTGAGTCAGTACTTGAGAAAGGTAGGTTGATCTATCTCCTCGATAACGCGAACTTGTCAAATGGCGGTGATTCCGTGGATGTGACTGATAAGATCCACCGAGATTTCAGGAGAGTTTGCGTTGCACTTACCAGGGATATGGGGTTGAGATTGTGTGGTGTTGACCTCATGATTGAAGGAGATATTAGCAATAAACCTAACCAGTATTGGATTCTCGAAATCAACTCCGCCCCAGGACTTGACCACTATGCCAAATCAGGTGCAGCCCAAGAACGCATTGTGGAAGACCTCTACCTTGAAGTACTAAAAGGAATGGAGAGATGATTCCACATCGCACGCATGAAATGCTCAAGTGAATAACTTGGGCATTTTCTTTTCCTGAAGTTGCTAAATATGAGACATAAGGTATTATGGAAATATTATCTAATTTAAATTTAAAATATATGTTAATACCAACTGTAATAGAAAAGACAAGCATGGGCGAACGGGCTTATGATATTTATTCAAGATTGCTGAAAGAAAATATTATTTTCTTGGCTGGACCCATCGATGATCATGTCGCAAATATCATTATCGCTCAATTACTTTTTCTTCAAGCCGAGGATCCAAAAAAAGATATTACTCTTTATATCAATTCTCCTGGCGGCGTAGTTACCGCAGGTCTCGCAATTATCGATACCATGAATAATATTAAAAATGATGTTTCAACAGTGTGTGTTGGAATGGCAGCATCAATGGGATCACACATTCTTGCTTCAGGAAAAAAAGGAAAGCGATTTGCATTACCAAATTCTGAAATAATGATTCATCAACCTCTTGGGGGTGTCGAGGGGCAGGCTTCAGATATTGAAATTAGCGCTAAGCATATTCTCAAGACTCGAGAAAGTCTTAATAAAATGCTTGTCAAAAATACAGGCCAACCTTTATCAAAAATTGAAAAAGATATGGATCGAAACTTCTTCATGGATGCTGATGAGGCACGAAAATACGGTATCATCGACAAGATAATCTAATCGTGGTACAGTAACTTTGTTACAAATTTAATTTTAATTCCCTTTAAAGAAAGTAAACGACGTGTCACGATTATTACACACATATACTGAACATACTGAGTACACTAGTTAGAATCTGAGGAAGGCGAATTATATTCGCAAATGACATCATTAAAAACCGTAGCAGTACTCTTGAGTATTGCAGGAGTAGCCGGAGTCGCAATCGGTTACTACCTCCGCCTCATTATATCCCTAGGGAAAAAGGGATCGATGGAGCTTGAAATAAAAGAAATGCTTCTCACGGCAAAAGAAGAGGCGAAAAGAATCACAGCTGACGCAGATACAAAATCAAAAAAGTTTCTTGAAGAGGCTCGAGTGGAGATAAAAGAAAAAGAAGAAAAGGTTCAACAATCAGAAACAAGATTAATCAAGAAGGAAGATTTACTCGATAAAAGACAGACTGATATAGATAAAGAGGTAGAACAAATCAAAGAAAAGGTAGATCAGATAAAAGTAATCCGAGAAAAGGCCGATAAACTTGAACAAGAAAAAGCTCAGGCTTTGGAACGAGTTGCAAAAATGTCTGCAGAAGAAGCCCGCCAAACTCTTATCAAAACAATTGAAAAGAATGCTGAACAAGATTTACTTGTTCGTATTTCTAAGCTTGAACAGAATGGCGAGGAAACTCTTGAGAAAAAGGCTCAAGACATTCTTGCTATATCTATTCAGCGTCTAGCTAACTCTGTAGCTTCAGACATCATGTCAACTTCTGTGGCTATTCCAAGTGATGAAATAAAAGGAAAGATTATCGGTAAAGAAGGTAGAAATATCAAAGCGTTCGAAAGAATGACAGGCGTTGAAGTTATCGTTGACGATACTCCAGGAACTATTACTATTTCCTCTTTTGATCCTGTTCGACGTCATGTAGCACGAGTTGCTCTTGAGGAACTTATCAAAGACGGTCGTATTCAGCCTGCAAAGATTGAAAAGATCGTAGCTGAAGCTCAAGCTGGTATAAATAAAACAATTAAAGAAAAAGGTGAGCAAGCTGCGTATGAATGTGGAGTTATTGGTCTCGATCCTCGAATTATCCTTATCCTTGGCCGTCTCCACTTTAGAACGAGTTATGGTCAAAATGTCTTGCAGCACTCTATAGAGATGTCACACATCGCAGGAATGATTGCTGAAGAAATAGGAGCAAATGTCGCTGTAGCAAAGGCTGGTGCCCTGCTCCATGACCTAGGTAAGGCACTCGATCATGAAGTCTCTGGAAGTCATGTAGAGATCGGACGAAGAATTCTTCAGAAATTTGGTGCAAGTGAGGATATTGTTAAAGCAATGCAAGCTCATCATGAAGAATATCCATATGAAACGGTTGAATCACGCATTGTGCAGACAGCAGATGCAGTATCAGGTGCTCGTCCAGGTGCTCGACATGATAGCATTGAGAACTATTTGAAACGTCTAGGCGACCTAGAAGCAATTGCAAATGGATTCCAAGGAGTTGAGAAGTCCTATGCCCTTCAGGCAGGACGTGAGATACGTATTTTTGTGACTCCAGAGAAGATTACTGATCTCGAAGCAAAAAATATGGCTCGGGATATAGCACTCAAGATAGAAAAAGATCTCAAATATCCAGGGGAAATCAAAGTAACTATCATTAGAGAGACTCGAGTTATTGACTTTGCTCGCTAAAATATGCCCAATTTGGCATCTATTGCTTAAAAAGGGTCATATTATATAATTACCTACGTTAAACAATTATTAGTTAATCTTGTCAAAAATTATATGAATAAAGCAGGAATCGTAGATGCAGTACATGCAATGCTTGGAGGAACAAAGGTACAAGCAGAGCAAGCAGTAGACATTGTAGTAAACTCAATAATCGACTCTCTCAAGAAGGGTGAGGAAGTTTCTATCGCAGGACTTGGTATCTTCTCAGTAAAGGAACGAGCGGCACGAGACGCTCGAAACCCTCGAACAGGTGAGGCTATCAAGGTTCCAGCCATGAAGGTTCCAAAGTTCCGAGCAGCAAAGGGACTAAAGGACGCAGTAAAATAAATCATTACAAAATAATCGCTCGCTCGAGACTAGACTAAACAAAAATCCGCCGTAGGGCGGGTTTTTGTTTTACCCAAAGTTTCCAACTAAACACACCCTAAACTCCTTGGTTGTGCGGGGCGGGAGAATCGAACTCCCACCAAAAGTTTGGAAAACTTCTATTCTACCATTAAACTAGCCCCGCAATTACTCACAATTTAGCACGGAATCTATACTAGCAGAAAACATTCCATTCTGCTACCCTTTTGGGTCAAATATTGAAGGTCGAAGTCTTTCCCCTGCTAGAATTTTTGAAATTCTTCTACCACCATACACTGACGGGATAATACCGATACCATTACAACCAAGATTGTATAAAAGGACAGGATTTTTCGGTTCAGTACCGATAAGCCGAATCCTGTTTGGTGTATACCCCATAAGACCGTGCCAAGTGAATTCATAATCAATTTTATGATTTGGATCAGAGTCGTATTCTTTTTTTATAAATTGATCTATCTTTGCTGGAATTTCATCCGGATACTCATAGTCTCTTAAATATTCAGCGCGATCGTCAATATCAATTTCTGGACCTCCCACACAAATCAAATTATCTTTTTTTTCATGATTTTCGGATGGTCTTCGCGTTAAATAAAAATATGTAGAGCTATCTTTCGATGGATCAGTATCTTCTGTATGATACGCAATAACTGTCGGCATCTTATTCATTTTCTCGATGTATGCTGACATATACCCAACAGTCCCTTGTACTGAATGGTGAAAGTTTTTGTTTATCTCCAAACCTCCTTTATTAAATATTTCAAAATTTTCAAAACCATTTGTACACAAAATCACCTTGCTTGCATTGATAGTATGTTTCTCAGCATCCAAAAGTGCATGATTTGTAGTAAGTACAACTTTATTAATTCTTGTATTTTCAAATAGTAAAAATCTTTCTGGATATTTTTTTAAAAGATATAGAACAACCTCCTGACAGAAAAGTGCAGAGTTCATACAAGCTGCTTGATCCGAATATAAAGCATAAAAACTCGTATCCTCAGTCTCCATTTTCTTGAGAATTTCTGACTGAGGAACGATTTTATATAAATTTTGGTATATTTTTGGAATATCTTTCAAAAAAGGTGCATTGTCACTGACAAAAAACTTTGTATGAACTAATCCCGATAGAATCTCTATTTCATTATCTTGAAGCGCCAAGAGCACTTGGTACAAATTAGAAAAACCAATATTCCCTTCTGTGTGAGAAAAAACGATGCCGAGTTTAGCATCTTCATACATTTCCTCAATGAGAAGCCAAGCCGAATGAAGACTTTGTAATGCGTCTTTTGTATTTTCAAATCCAAACTCTTTTTCAATTTCTCTAAGGGGCCTCTCAAATCGAGCCACCACTTGCCCTGCATTATGTCCTGTTGCACCATGGGCTAATTTTCCCTGATCAAGGAGTACCACTCTTTCTTGAGTGTATTTGAGTGTGAAGAATGCTGTTGATACACCTGCGATTCCAGCTCCAACTATAGCTATGTCCGTATCAAGATCATTCTTAAGAACAGTGGTCTTTCTCTCCTGATCAAGTTGATGTATCCAGGGTGATTTATTTATTCTCATATCAATATTTCAAAATTGTCGGAGCGCCGGGATTCGAACCCGGAGTCGCCTGTTCCCAAAACAGGAATGTTAGCCGTTACACCACGCTCCGATATCTGACTATACTAGCACAGGCCTCATGAAAATCCAAAGAAAATCCATAAAAATTGGCCTGTATTAGAGAATAATATTCTCAAATATCTTCACAACTGCCTTCCCTGTGACATTATTCATCGTAACAGTTATAACATTAAACTTAAATTCTGATTCCAATCCATACTTATGATGGTTGAGATATGTTTGGATAATTCTTCGAAGTTTCCTCTGTTTTAGCTCATGGACATTCTCTTCTGGCCTATAGCCTTTCATATCTCCCCTAGCTATAACACTTTTTACTTCAATAAAATGAAGAATTTCGTCTTTGACCGCTATAATGTCTATTTCTCCCCACTTCTTTAAATAATTTCTTTCCTGCACAAAATACCCATGTTTCTCTAGGTAGAAACATGCAATATCCTCACCCTTATCTCCTGTTTTACGATTATTAGTTTTCATAGTTTAAAAAGACAAAGACACGTATATAAGCCATATTTTCATTGTCTTATACCCATTGTCCCCAATGTTATCCACAGTTTTACACAATTAGTCTCTCACAAAAGTCTGCTATCTATCTGTGCGGGCACCGGGAATCGAACCCGAATCTCGTCCTTGGCAAGGACGTGTTCTACCACTAAACCATGCCCGCAATATTTGCACATTATATACAAATATCTTTTAAAAACCAATTTCACTTATTTTGTGCACCCGGTAGGATTCGAACCTACAACAACGGTTCCGAAGACCGGCATGATATCCATTTCACTACGGGTGCATATCAAACACTTATAGACTACCATAATACTTAATTAAAAGCTTTTGCCAAGCGATTACCCTTCTTAAAACATCTACCCGACTTATATCTATTCTCAGATATCCATCATAATTTCTTTTTTTTATAAGCACTTGATCTACTCCTAAGTACTTTTTTGCCCACTTGGTCATAAAGCTAATAATAAGAGGGTCTGAACTTGAGAACTGGAATGAACTACCCTTCTTTGTTCCGGACATAAGATAGAGTCCCAATCCATTCATAAAAAATGAATCTGCATTGAGGTGTTTAAACTCTTTTTCTGCATCTTCATAGATCTTCTTCTCCTTGAACATCCTTTTGGCTCTAAGGATAATTGAAGAGTTTAGTCTTCCCCTACTCATTTTATTTTTGATACGATGAGCCACCTCAGACTGTTGTTCCTTATTTAAAATAATATCTTTAAGCCAATATGAGAGGGTGCTCTTAGAAATTTTGATTTCCTTTGAAATTTCTGACAGAGTACCACCAGAAATCCTCATTTCTCTAGCTTTTTTAACGTTTTGTATACTATATGTCATGTCATATGATACTATATCATATATACAATAAGTGGAAAATTGTAAGATAAGTGCTAGTATGGAGCCATGAAAAGTAGTGTTATCCCTAAAAAAATTATCGATATCGTTGAGAAACTAGAAGAAGCTGGTTTTGAGGCTTTTCTTGTGGGTGGATGCACTCGCGACTTACTTTTAGGAAAAATTCCTAAAGATTGGGACGTAACAACAAACGCTACTCCCGAAGAAATTATTCCCCTCTTCCCTAAAACTTTTTATGAAAATTCATATGGAACGGTTGGAGTTGTAAATGAAAATACTGAAAATGAGACATTGAAGATTGTAGAAGTTACGCCATACCGTCTTGAAAGCTCCTATACTGACCATAGACATCCAGATGAGGTCAAATTTAGTAAATCCATTGAAGACGATTTAAAACGGCGGGATTTCACGATTAACGCGATTGCCATGTCTTTATCAAAAGGTGCAATAAAAGACATTGTTGATCTGTACGGTGGATTAAAGGACATTAAGGACAAAACTATAAAAGCTGTGGGAAATGCTGACGACCGCTTTACTGAGGACGCTCTACGTATGATGCGAGCAGTTCGGCTCGCAACAGAGCTTGGTTTCACGATTAACATTGATACAAAAAAGGCTATACTGAGCCACTCTAACCTCCTAAAAGAGATCTCTATTGAGCGTGTTCGTGATGAATTTATAAGAATACTTATGTCTAACAGCCCTAAGCTAGGCATTGAGCTATTAGATGAATTCAATTTACTCCAGTTCATTGTTCCCGAACTACTCAGCGCAAAGAACGTTAAACAGCCTCAAGCTCACGCTTATGACGTATGGGAACATCTTCTTCGTACTCTTCAACATGCTGCCGACAAGGAATGGCCTTTGGAAATACGATTATCTGCCCTCCTTCATGATATTTCAAAGCCTGAGACAAGTAGAATTTCACATGAAACTAAGCAAATAACCTTTTATGGACATGAGGTTGTTGGTTCACGTGTAACAAAGAAAATCCTTGAAAGACTGAAGTTTCCGCAGAAAGCTATCGAAAATGTAAGTAAAATGGTTCGTTGGCATATGTTTTTCTCTGATACAGAAACAATTACCCTTTCAGCTGTACGAAGAATGATTACAAACGTTGGTCATGAAAACATTTGGGATCTTATGAATATACGTATTTGTGACCGTATAGGCACAGGACGCCCTAAAGAGAATCCATATCGATTGAGAAAGTATAAGGCAATGATTGAAGAAGCCCTGAGAGATCCAGTCTCTGTAGCTATGCTAAAGATAAATGGCAAAAGGATAATGGACGTTACACATGTAACTCCTGGACCAAAGATTGGCTCTGTTCTTAATGTTTTACTAGAAGAAGTACTTGATAACCCTAAACTAAATACTGAAGCTTATCTCGAAAAAAAAGCACAAGAATTGATTGCTTTGCCTGAAAAGCAGCTCGAAACACTCGGAAAACAAGGTGCAGATAGGAAAAAGGAAGCTGAGAATGAAAATATCGAGGAAATACGTAAGAAATACCACGTTTCATAAGTAACATAATTAGTAGTTATTTCACGTGAAACGTGAATTAGGTAAAAAAACAGCCACATGTACCTGTGCGCTAATCTCTTTTACTCTGAAAGATTAGTGAACAAACACCTGTGGCTGTTGGGAACGGAAACCAAACAAGAAACTAGAACGGAGTTCAAAATAGATGAAGGAGATAATGATGTATGATCATCGTCTCAGCGAAATTGACCTCAAATCCACCTAAAGGGAATTTTGCAAAGTACTCCAAAAATAAATAAGATTGGTAAGTCTTGCAATACTCAGCTGAAGCTGAATAAGGGTCACTTCTCTTCGATATTGAACTCAAAAAATTAGTGATGCTACCCCTGACAATTCGACTGTTCAAAGAACATAATTCTGACAATCCTCGGTTAAAGTCAAAACTAATCTGGGATCATTATAACAAGCATAAAAGACATGTAAAGGACATAATATATAAAATATGTGGATAACTTGTCTTTTATAAAAGACAAACTAAAATTATTTCAAAACAAGTTCTATCGGACAATGATCAGATCCTAAAATAGTGTTGTGAATCTTAGTCTTTTCGACTTTTTCGAGAAGGGCAGGGCTTATGAAAAAATAATCGATTCTCCATCCAACATTTCTTTCTCTTGCATATGTTTTCATATCCCAATACGTATAGGCTCGAACTTTTTTTGGATTTAAATGTCTAAAAATATCAATATAGTTTGCAGAAATTAATTGATCAATCCATTCGCGCTCTTGTGGTAGGAAACCTGTATTCTCTTCATTTTCTTTTGGTCGAGCAAGGTCAATTTCTGTATGCGCAGTATTTACGTCTCCACAGAAGATTACTTCGTAGCCATTTTTTCTCTGAGTATTGATATATTTCAAAAATTCATCATAAAATCGCATCTTGAAATCCAATCTCTCTGGTCCGCCTCCTCCGTTAGGGAAGTAGGTAGTAATAAGTACGAATTTTTTACCCAAAAGTGTCTTATTATCATAAAAAAGAGCAATGAATCGACCCTCTTTGTCTAAATCTTCTGATTTTATATTACCAAAACCATAATCCACTCGATCGGCTTTCTCTTTAGCATAAATAGCTACTCCACTATAGCCCTTTCGTAGTTTAGAATGATCAAAGTATGAATGATAGCCTACAGGATTTCGAATTCCTTCTTCGAGCTGATCTGGATGGGCTTTGGTCTCCTGGAGGCAGAAAAACGTAGGGGATTGCTGTAAAAACCACTCAAAACCGCCCTTTTTAACATTTGCACGTAGACCATTAACATTCCAGCAGAGGATTTTCATAAAGACATCATAACAGAAAATATCTTTTTACTCACCTTATTCGCTCTTCCTATGAAACTTCTTATGTATCTTTTTTAGCTCCGTATCTGTCACATGGGTATAAATCTGTGTAGTATTAATATTTGCATGTCCTAAAAGCATTTGCACTGAGCGTAGATCAGCTCCATTTCGTAATAAATCTGTCGCGAAACTGTGACGAATAACGTGTGGTGTTACCTTTTTTGATATTCCAGAGTTAATTGCATACTGTTTGATGATTCTTTCTACAGAACGACTGCTAATTCTCATAGAGTCCTTGCTTTTAGCCAATTTTTCTCCTTCTTTTATTTGAACAAAGAGTGCATCGTCCATATCATCTCTCTTATCTAGCCATTTTTTCACTGCTTCTCGTGCATTATCAGAAATAAATACCACCCTGACCTTTTCTCCTTTTCCTCGCACTGACATTTCATCCAGTTTTAGATTTATATCCCTCGGTAGAGCACAAAGTTCAGAAACTCGAAGGCCAGTTGAGAAAAACATCTCGAACATCGCCTTATCTCGTAGTCCTCTAAGAGTAGAAGTGTCTGGGGCTTTTAGAATAGTCTCGAGTTCATCAATAGTTATAAGATCCAAAGATCTTTCAGGTGTTTTAGCCAGCTCAATACGGTCAGGAGATAGGGAAGTGATGTTCTGTCGAGCTAGATACTTAAGAAAAGCACGTAAAGCAATGAGGTAGTAGTTTTGGGTTCGCTTCTTGAGCGTAGTGTTTGCTTTTCCTTTTTCACTCTTAGTTTCTTGTCGATTGAGCCAAATACGGAAGTCTCGGACAACATTGTCAGTGATAGCCTTTGGATCTTTGAGCTTTGTATAGTTTAAAAAACGAGTGAGATACTGATCGTAATTTCTTACAGTATTTAGACTTCGGCCTTTTTCTATTTCCACATATTGAAGGAATTCGGTCTTGAGAGTTAAAAGATTGTGCGACATGTCTTCAGTATATCATCTTATTAAAACCCTATATATCGCTTGTGTTTTAAAGCCATTCGTGCTATTGTAGTGCCATCATGTTAACAACACGACAGAAGTCAAATATCATCAAAACAGTCGCAATTCACGACAAGGACACTGGTTCTCCAGAGGTTCAGATCTCAATACTTACAAAGAGAATAGACGAATTGGCTACTCACTTGAAGAAGCATAGGAAAGATAATCACTCACGACGGGGTTTGCTTGCTATGGTGGCTGATCGACAGTCTCATATGAACTATTTGAAGAAGAAGCATCCAAAGCGACACGCATCTATTGCAAAGAAGCTCGAAATCAAGGCTAAATAAGCTTGCTTTATCTTTTGATGGTATAATCTCTGTAGGTTTTTAATATGTAAGTTTGTTGGTTTTGTTTAATAGTTTTAATAATTTAGTTAGTAATTTTTTATATGTCAGTTATCAAACATAAGGAACAGCGTGTTGGTGTTTTCATCGATACACAAAATATTTATCATAGCGCAAAGAATCTCTATCATTCAAAAGTAAATTTCGGGAACATTGTGCGAGATGCTGTAGGGGAGAGATCACTCATTCGAGCAGTAGCGTACGTTATCACAACAGAAGCGGGAGATGAAAAGGCCTTTTTCGAAGCTCTTACAAAGATGGGAATCGAAACAAAGACAAAAGATCTTCAAATCTTCGGTAGTGGAGCGAAGAAGGCCGATTGGGACGTCGGTATGGCAATTGATGCCGTGAAGCTCGCTCCGAAGCTCGATGCCGTCATCCTTCTTACAGGAGATGGAGATTTTGTTCCACTTGTAGAATATTTGCAGGTCAATGAAGGATGTCAGGTAGAAGTAGTTTCATTTGGAAAATCAACGTCATCAAAACTTCGAGAGGTTGTAGACGATTTCTTTGATCTTGATGAAAATGTACAGAAATATCTCATTGGATCTCGAAAGGGAATGATGAGAGCAAATTTCAATAACAAACGACGTGGACCCAAAGATGCAACCGTTGGAACAGTCGCAGATGATATCGCTGATCTTTCAGGACAAGAGTAAAAGTTTTAAAAAAATCTACTATCGCGTGCTATAATTATTTTGATGAACGAAGATCAAAACAAAAGCTCACAACCCAATCAACCCCTGAAACTCATTGCGGGGAATGCAATTCCGACAACAGAAGAACATCCCCTCCACGTACTCCACAATCAGATTGACCCTGAACTTAAAAAGAAGCTTGATATTCCTCAAGAATCCCTTCGAACATATGAAAATGATCTGGGTAAAGCTCTTTCTCATTTAGATAAATCACAAGTTCCAAAGAAATTCATGAGTTTTTTTGGTAGTGCAAAGACTGAAAATCAGCCCCAAAAACCAAAATTAAATCCACTCATCATTGAAACACAGCAAATAGAACAAAAAATACCTGAAAAAGCTCCTCTACCCAAAGTAGACAAACAAAAAATACCTACAGTTGCTGGCCCTGGCGATGAAGATAATGAAAATCCTGAATACACATTCAATGAAACCTCGGATACTAAAGATTTTAAAAATTTAGAAAAAAAACCACAAGTAATACCTCGCCCTCCACAACCAATTGTGAGAGAAGCAGTGCCTGAGGTAAAGTTGCCTGAAAGACTCCAGCCAGCCCAACCGAAACTTCGAACATATGAGGGTGATATAGCAGGTGCTATGGCCAACAAGCAATCTTCCGTTTTGAGCATAGTTATCGCAGAAAATCGTAGAAAAATGGAAAGAGCAGCAAACGGTGAGGATGTTGAAGAGGATAAACCTCCATCACAATTTGGCAGAAAGCTTTTGGTTGTGTTCATAAGTATTTTATTTATCGCTGGGGGTATTGGTGGTGGATATTATCTATATCTCAAGAGTCCTCTGGCCGTGGTTCCTGTTGTAGCAACAAAACCAATAGTTCCAAGCATCATCAAGCCCGATTCCCAGAATATTGTTAGCATACCCTCATTAAAAAAAGAACAATTAACGTCCTTTATTGTAAATCAATTCAATACACAAAAAGTTTCTGCAGGAAAAATAATTGAGATTGTTCCAGAATTTACATCTGATGGGTCTAAAAATAAATTGACTGGATCAGAGTTTATTGCTGCAATGAATTTTGATATTACCGACACCCTCAAGAGATCTTTGATTGATCAATGGATGTTAGGAGTATATTCATCAAATGGTCGCGAAGTTTCAACCAATCTTCCTTTTATAATACTCACAACCGACTTTTTCCAGAATTCGTATGCAGGAATGCTTAAATGGGAGCCCTCTATGCCAGAAGATTTGGCAGATCTCTTAAGCTTTAGACAACAAGCAACATCTTCGATCACTTCACTTTATAACTTCAAAGGAACTTTCAAAGATAAAGTTATTGCGAATAGAGATATTCGAGAGTTTTTGGATCAAAGTGGTAATATTTTATTTCTTTATAGTTTTATAGATAAAAACACGCTGATCATAACTACCTCCGAAGACGTCATACCTGAACTTTTAGATCGTATTGAAAAACAGACATATATGCGCTAGAATGCATACATGCACAAGAAAGATATACAGCATTTCAAGGATAAATTACTGAAAGAGAAAACAATCTTGGAAGAAGAACTTAAAACTGTTGGCCAATCAAACCCAGAACACCCCGAAGACTGGTCTGCAACTCCTGGAGAAATCGACACTGATAGTGCTGATGATAATGAAGTAGCTGACAAGTTTGAAGAACTTGAAGAAAATAAAGTAATTCTAAATAAATTAGAACCTCAGTTTAATGATGTAAAATCAGCTCTTGAAAGAATAGAAAATGGTACATACGGAATCTGTGAAATCTCAGGAGAAGAAATTGAAAAGGAAAGACTTGAAGCCAATCCTTCAGCAAGAACTTGTTTGAAGCATATGCAAACTAAATAATCCGTGTTCTATTGTTGAATTTTATCCCTTTTTTATCAGAATTTTATTAGGATTTCATCTAAATAGTGTAGAGTTTGCACATGAGTATATCAAAAGTATACAGTGCACAACTGTCCGGACTAAATAGTCACATCATAGATATAGAAGTCGATCTTTCGAACGGTCTTCATGCTTTTTCTATTGTAGGCTTAGGAGATAAGGCTATCGATGAATCAAAAGATCGTATTGCTGCAGCCATAAAGAACAGTGGCTACGTCTCACCTAAACAAAAAAATCAAAAAGTTATAATCTCTCTTGCACCAGCAGATATCAAGAAGGAAGGACCTTCGTTTGATCTTGGTATGGCTTTAGCATATCTCTGCGCAAGCGGTGATATTGATTTTGACCCAGAGAGAAAGATTTTTTTGGGCGAATTGTCTCTCGAGGGGAATGTTAGAAAAGTAAATGGGGTACTGCCTTTAGTCAAAGGAGCGAAGCTACATGGATTTAAAGAAGTTTTTGTACCAAAAGAAAA
>JANXRK010000059.1 GCA_025353045.1 Candidatus Tayloriibacteriota bacterium | reverse complement strand
CCCTTTACAATTTGGGGAACTTTTCCGAGATGTGAAGAGATTTCGATAAAGCGAATAAGTCTGTGGGTATTATTTTTCTCAGAGTTATTAAGACTTTTAGCAAAACTAGGATCAAGTAATTTTAATTTACTAAAAAGCTTGATCGTCGTCTTTTTGTCCAATCTTTTTCTTAATTTTAAATTATGCGGCACATGTGGATATGAAATATTTTTAACTAATGCATCAATATAGAACCCAGTACCGCCGCATATGATAGGAAGTTTGCCTTGCTTTGAAATATCGTTGATAGCTTTTTGTGCTAATTCTTTATATTTTTCTACATTGAATTGGGACTTTGGACTGACAACATCTAAAAGGTGATGGCGAATACCTTTCATTTCTTTCTTTGTAATCTTTCCAGTGCCAATATCGAGGCCCTTATATACTTGTCGTGAATCAGCAGAAATAACCTCACCATTGTTTTTTTGGGCGTATTTAACAGCAAAAGTACTTTTGCCTATGGCTGTTGGGCCGGCTATGACTACTATTTTGATCTTCATATAAGGTAATGTACAATATATATGTTTGCTCTTCAACCCCAGAAAAAAAAGGCAAAAAATATGTCTGAGAAAACACTACTCATTCAGATTAAAGCCGTTACTATTCCAGAGAAGCAGGCAGTCATGGATGCCGGCGAGAAACTTATCTCCGACATTCGAAAAGAAATGGAGAGAGCAAGTGATTGCAAAACATTCAGTCATGCTGTTATCGCCCTGGGCAGAGGCATCGGTGAAGATTGTCTTCGACGCTGTTTCGATAAGCCATCTCCTGTTTCTCGAGTCGGAAAATAGCGCTTTCGCGCTAAAACCTACACACCACGGCTTCAAACCTCATGTTTGAGCCGGTGGTTTTTTATTATTAACTTTGTGCCGAAGGAGAGACTTGAACTCTCATGGGTTACCCCGCACGATTTTGAGTCGTGTGCGTATACCAATTCCGCCACTTCGGCATTTTTTACTACTCCATCAGTCTACTAAATCTGGCGAGAAAATCAATTGTAGGATAAAATAATGCCATGTCATCATCACAATTTTTCGGAGATTCTGTTTTTTGGATTGAAATAGAAAAGATAAAGCCAAATCCCTTTCAACCTCGTCGAGAATTTGACGAAGCTCGTCTAAAGGACTTAGCAGAATCGATTCGTATGTACGGAATCCTCCAACCACTTACTGTTACACGTAAAGAGTTTGAAAAGCCTGATGGAGGACTCGGAGTTGAGTACGAACTTATCGCAGGTGAGCGTCGTTTGCGTGCATCAAAAATTGCAGGTTTGCAGCAGGTACCCGTTCTTATCCGTTCTGGAGAACAGGATGATAAAGTGAAGCTTGAATTGGCTATTATTGAAAATCTTCAGCGTGAAGATATAAACTCCGTAGATCGAGCACGCGCTTTTAAACGATTGGCTGATGAATTCGGCATGAAGCATATTCAAATTGCTGAGAAAGTTGGAAAGAGTCGAGAATATGTTTCAAACACTTTACGAATTCTTGATTTGCCTGAAGAGATTTTAAACAGTCTTTCAGAAGGTAAAATTTCAGAAGGGCATACACGGCCGCTTCTTATGCTTTCTGATAGAAAAGAAGAGCAGACTGTTCTTTTTAAAGAAATTATTACAAAGAAAATCACAGTTCGTGAAGCTGAAGCTTTCGCTCGAAGCGTTGCTCATGATCGTGTGCGAAAAAAGTCTTTGATTGATCCTGCTTTGGCTGAACTTGAAAGAAAATTTAAAGAAACTCTCGGTACGAAAGTCTATATTGAAAAAAAAGAAAATGGGGGTCGTATTATGATCGACTTTTTTGACGATGCGGATATCCAAGCTCTTTTGACAAGGTTTTTGAGTACAGGAAAAGCTACTGTAAGTGCCGAAGCCGGAAAAATTTATGAGGCTACTCCACTTGTAGTAGAAGAATCTCTTATTGACGATCGAGCACCAGCGGAAGTTGCTGATGAGCAAAACAATGAGGACCTTTACTCAATGAAGAATTTTGGAGTCTAGTCTTTTTTCTCTTCTATCTTCTTTGTGAATCTTCCTTTTCGTGCAACTTTTGGAGTGTCGAGGATAGCGATTGCTCGTTCAAGGGTGATTGTATAAGGATCATCACCATCTTTTGCCTTGAGTGATCGAAAATCTGCATCATGAACGATATATGGACCAAAGCGACCGATGTTTGCGGTGATATTTTTTCCTGTTTTTGGATATACTCCAAGCACACAAGGAAGACTCAAATATTTTAAAGCATCATGTAGGGTAACTTTTGTAAGATCCATTCCTTTTGGAATTGAAGCCATTCGAGGCTTTGGAGATTTTGGAACTTTTACGGGAACTGGATCGCCCTTCTTTCGTCGAGGTTTCTTTTCTCCAGGAACTTTTTTAACCTTTGGTTCATATACTCCAAGCTGAACGTATGGTCCATATTTTCCAACTAAGACGAAGATGGGAAGACCGGTCACAGGATCATTTCCGATCGGCTCATCTTTTTTGATCTCCGTTCCATCAAGCATCAAAGCTCCATCACAATCAGGGTATCTTGAACAAGAAATGAATTTTCCATTTCGTCCAAGTTTAATGATCATATTTGATCCACACTTTGGACATTTATACTTTGCATCAGCATCACCGAGATTAGTGATTTTTGCTTCTTTTTCCATAACCTTTATTTCTTTTGCAAAGGGTATGTAGAAATCTTTCAAAACCTTGAGGTATTGTTTATCGCCATTAGCTATATCATCAAGAGAATTTTCCATTTCTGCAGTGAAGGAGTCGTTTATGTAGTGCATGAAATTTGTTTCAAGGAAAGTTGAAACCACATCTCCAGTATCCGTTGGTCTTAAGGCTTTATTTTCCTTTTCTACGTATCCTCGTTCTTCAATAGTACGTATAATAGAGGCGTATGTTGAAGGTCGTCCAATACCTCTTTTTTCCAATTCTTTAATAAGACCGGCTTCACTGTAGCGTCCTGGTGGTTGAGTTGCTTTTTCTTCGCTTTTTATGTCTTTGAGATTGAGACTATCTCCTTTTACAAGCTTTGGAAGTTCTACATCCTCTCCGCGTGCTTCAGGATCAGCGATAAGCCAACCAGGGAAAAGGAGTCGAGAGCCATTTGCTTGGAAATCGGGAATTCTTCCGTCTTTTATATTTGCTGTTACTTTTGTTCGGAGAAGTTCAGCATCGGTCATTTGTGAAGCAACAGTTCTCTCCCAAATAAGTTTGTAGAGGATTTTTTGCTCTTCATTCAGACCCGCTGAGTCTACCGTAATATGCGAAGGACGAATAGCTTCGTGTGCTTCTTGAGCGTTTTTACTTTTCTTTGCATAGGTGCGGAATTCTAAATATTCTTTTCCATATTTCTTTTCAACTACTTTGGCGATTTCGGTCAAAGCAATTTTACTGAGATTTGTACTATCAGTTCGCATATAGGTAATATGTCCAGCTTCATAGAGTTTCTGAGCGATTTGCATTGTTCGAGATGGGGCAAAGCCAAGACGAGAACTAGATGCTTGTTGGAGTGTTGAGGTTATAAAAGGTGCACGTGGGGATCGTTTGATTTTACTTTCTTCAACTTCTCGTACTTCCCATATTTTTTCTTCACCAGCCTTTTTGCCTAGTCTTAAAATCTTTTCTACTTCTTTAAAATCTGTAGGTTCTTCTGTACATATTAAAAGAAGAGGCATTACTGGCTTATGTATCGTTTCTGTTTCAGCTGTGATGACCCAAAAAGCATGAGAAATGAAAGCGCGGATCTCTCGTTCACGTTCCATAATGATACGCAAAGCAGGGGATTGTACGCGCCCAGCAGAAAGGCCATATCTTACTTTTTTCCAAATCAGTCCTGAAAGATCATATCCTACAAGTCGATCGAGGACTCGTCGTGCTTCTTGAGCCATACGTAAGTTCTCGTCGATCCTCCTAGGATGCTTCATGGCTTCTATAACGGCATCTTTGGTTATTTCATGGAAGACCACACGCTTTGGGTTTTTTAGATCCGCAGCTTCTGCAATGTGCCACGCAATAGCTTCTCCTTCTCGGTCGGGGTCGGTTGCAAGTATTACTTCTTCGGCTTTTGCAGCGAGGAATTTGATTTCGTCGAGAACTTTTTCTTTACCTGGAGATACTACATAATGGGGAACAAAGCCACCAGGAATATCGATAGCTTTTTTATTACTTTTTGGCAGGTCTCTCACGTGTCCGACAGAAGCTTTTACGGTATATTTGTCATCCAAATATTTGGAAATCGTTTTTGCTTTTGCTGGAGACTCGACGATTAATAATTTCATATGTGCGTTTAGTATTACACGAGAATGAAAGTATTGGCAAATTTTGTACAAAAAAATGGAGCACGTTTAGACTTATCCCTTCCCAGTGAACGCTCGTTCACTTATAATAAAGGGGTGAATAAAAAACAGAAAACTATTTTTCATATGGACGGAGATGCTTTCTTCGTAGCTGTTGAAGTTGCCAAGAATCCAAAGCTTCGCGGTCTTCCTGTTGTTACTGGTGAAGAAAAAGGAATTGTTTCTGCTTTATCATATGAAGCCAAAGCTTTGGGTGTGCATAGGGGTATGCCCATTTTCCAATTGAAAAAGCAATTTCCACAGGTGATAATTACGCCTGGAGACTATGCTTCATATGCTAGATATTCGACAAAAATGTTTGATATTGTTAGGCGATACGTTGATGATGTTGAAGAATATAGTATCGATGAATGTTTTGCTGATCTCACAGGTCTTGATAAGCCATTGAAGATGTCGTATAGAGAAATTGCGGAAAGAATTAAAAAGGAAATCATAGAAGAACTCGATCTTTCTGTTTCGATTGGTATTGCTTCAACGAAAGTTTTAGCCAAGGTCGCATCAAAATGGAAAAAGCCAAATGGACTCACGATCATTGAACCAGAGAATATTCCTGATTTTCTTTTAAATACTTCTATTGAAAAAGTTTGGGGGATTGGACGACAGACGACAGAATTTCTCAGGCAAAGGGGAATACGAAATGCTCATGATTTTATTTCAAAAGATATTGAATGGATACGAGATACTTTGGCTGAGCCATATGAAGTGATATGGCATGAGCTACGAGGTCTTTCACTTAAAGAAATAGATCCGAGACCCAAGACAAAATATTCATCGATGCAACGTACGAGATCTTTCCATCCTGCAACAAACGACAGAGTTTTTCTATTATCTCAATTATCGAAACACATAGAAGATGCCTGCGCTAAGGCTCGGCATTATGAACTTTCTACCCGAAAGTTTTCCTTTTTTCTAAAGACAAGAAACTTTGAATATTTCACATATTCTCTTTCATTATCTTCACCAACTAATGCTCCTGAAATATTTATTTCTCTCGTGCAGAGGTATTTTGATGAAGTATATAGAAAAGGTGTGATGTATAGAACGACTGGCGTGAATTTATTTGAACTAGCTTCGACGTCGGTTTCTCAATTTGATCTTTTTGGGGATGGGGATAGAGCGCATAAATTTGAGCAAATACATAAACAAATAGATTCACTTGAAGATAAATATGGAAAAAAGGTTGTGTATCTTGCTTCTACCCATCATGCGCGAAATAGAGGTGTAAAGGGAACTGAGGTTGATGATTTAGATAGAGATATTTTGTTTTTGTAAGATAAGAAATGAATGTGATAGACTTACAAAAATGAAACGGACTCAGATTAAACAGATATTTCAAAAACTTTTTGGGGTGAAAATTAGAATTGTCCGAAGAAAAAGAAGAAAAGGTTTAAAATCTGAATATATAAAGTACAAAGCTCAAGCATTAGAAATAGCTCAAAGAAAGATTGCTCAATTCAATCTAGTCTATAATTTTAAATATAATAAGATAACTATACGAAATCAAAGTACAAAGTGGGGAAGTTGTTCAAAGAGCGGAAATATCAATTTCAATTATAAGATTGCCTTACTTCCAGAGAATCTCGCTGACTATATAATAGTACATGAATTGTGTCACCTCGGTGAATTCAATCATTCCAAAGATTTTTGGGATCTAGTTGAAAAAATAATACCTGATTATAAGCTGAGGAAAAGTCATTTGAAGAAAATAAGTTCAAATGGTATAAATATTACATGACAGAAATATTACCCAGTATCGAAGAAAGTGAATCAGTGGATGTGGAATCATACATTGGGCTATTAATGCAGCAAGAAGCCTCTGAAGGAGCAGTATCAAGTGAACATGGAGATTATCTCGAAGTATTGAGAAAATGGAATGATGGAGAAATTGATGATAAAGAAGCAAAAGAACAGGCTAATCAAATCTCTGCTGGAAGACAAGCTAATTATCATTAATTTATCCTAAACTTTCCTCCGACTTCTTTTATCAATCCTTGAATTTCTAATGAGGATATAAGTCCGTTTATTTCTTGTGCGCTGCAATTAAATTTTTGTACAAGCTGATCTTTGTTTAGTGACTCTATTTGTAACTCCTCAATAATTTTCTTTTCTTTTTCATTTAAATCTAAAAGAAGTTCGCGCTGAACAAAAGTTCCTTCTGGTCTTTGGAAACCTAGCATTTCTAAAATGTCAGCAGAACAGGTAACGGGCGTCGCTCCGTCTTTAATAAGACTATGCGGACCATCCGAAAGTTTTGAAGTTATTTGTCCTGGAACAATTCCAACATTGCGATTGTAATCTAGGGCTAATCTCGTCGTGATAAGGCTTCCTGAAAGTAATTCTGCCTCAACAACAATCACAGCTTCAGAAATGCCAGCCATCAGCCGATTGCGCATAGGAAAAGTCCAATTGAAAGCTGGATGAATCATCTCAAACTCAGAGATAAGACCACCTCCTGCATAGAGGATTTCATTTGCCAACTTTTTGTGTTTTGATGGATAGAGAACCTTTCTATCGAGACCTGAACCAGGAAAAGCTATGGTCTGAAGTCCTGCATCAAGAGCAGCTCTATGTGCAATTCCATCAATTCCAAGAGCTAGACCTGACACTATACATATATTGTATCCCTTGAGACCTAGAATAAGCTTACGTGTGGCTTCTTCGCCATAACTCGAGTATTTCCTTGCGCCAACAATACACAGAATCTTTGCGCCTTCATTTGGCATTTTTCCTTGAACGAAAAGTCTCTTTGGAGGTTGAGGAATCTGGGTGAGTTGGAAGGGAATACCATCGCCTTCGATTGTGTATGTATTTTCATTCATAATATTTACTTTTAGTATTGCTTTGTTATACTTGTAATCAAGCATTTGGGGGCGTTAGCCAGCACGGCATTCAGCTGTAACCAGATGCTATGAAAAACCATCACCTTCAGCGGGTGGTGATTTTTCTTTATACAAGGGGATAACACTTAGAAATACCTTAGGACCAAATTCAGATTGTTTTATAATTACTTTTGCTTTTTTATTATCAATTACAGCTAAAAATTCAAAATATTTTATAAAAAGAAGTGCTTTTTCTTTTCTATTATTAATGTATCTGTATTCAAATCTATTTTGATAAGAAATATCTTGCACTGTATGCGAAAGGTTTAGTATCTTCAGTACGACGGGTAACAAATTAAACCTAGCCTGACTATCTTTTGTAGTACGAGGAGCCGCCTCGGTAAGTTCAGTTACGACCACT
>JANXRK010000025.1 GCA_025353045.1 Candidatus Tayloriibacteriota bacterium | reverse complement strand
TAGAGCCTCTAGAAGCTGAGGTACAAAGATCTTATATTAAATCTTGCTAACTTGCAAGAAATCTAGCTCGACTGGTGTTTCTCGACCAAACATAGAAACAAGGACCTTTACCTTACCTCTTGTGTCATCAACTTCGGCAACTTTACCTTCGAGATCTTTGAATGGACCGTCGACGATCTTTACATTTTCATCCTTAACAAGATCAATAGTGTGTTTAACTTCATCCTTGTTTATTCTTGCGAAAAGACTATCAACTTCCTTCTTTTCAAGTGGAACTGGGAATACTCCAGAACCAACGAAACCCGTAACTCGAGGCGTATTTCTAACTACGTACCACGAATCGTCTGTTACGATCATGTCTACGAGAACGTATCCAGGATAGATTTTTTCCTCCTCTTCAACTCGCTTTCCAGCCTTAATTTTGATTTTCTTTTCAGTCGGAACAAGTACATTGAAAATTCGATCTTCCATTCCAAGAGACTCGATTCTCTGTTTAAGATTTCGAGCTACGGCATTTTCATATCCAGCGTATGTGTGGATGGCATACCAACTTCGATCGCCTCCAATTTGTTGTTTTGACATAGTATTTTTAAAATTAATAGATTAAACGAAAAGTGTAAGAAGTCTTGCGAAGATATAGTCAAAGAGTCCGAGGCCAAATGCCACAACCACAGATACAACAATTACAGCTACTGAATAAGTAATAGCCTGCTTTCGACTTGGCCATGTAACATGGGCCATTTCTGCTTGTGTTTCTTTGATATATTCTGATATTTTCATATGTTTTTATTAAAAAGCCCCGTGAGGGGTAGTAACTAAATACTATCCTTCACGGGGCTTTTTGTCAATCCCGAGATATTACTAACGAATTTCGTAGGTAATCACTACGTTTGAAGTGATCTTCTGCTCACCTGCTGGGATCTGGGGTGCGCCAGCTGACTTTGTCATAGCCATATCCATTGCCATTGGCGCATAACCATAACTTATATTTGAACTGTCATCAGAGAAACTTGTGATTCGTACAAGTGTAACTCCGAGGTCGCTCGCAATCTTCTTTGCTTTTACTTGAGCATTTGCAATAGCGTTTGCTCGTGCTGTAGCTCGTACTTCATCAATATTATCGATTGAGAATGCCAAACTATCTACATTCTGAACTCCCACATCTCCGATACTTCCAAAAATATCTCCAGCTTTTGAAAGATCTCGAACTTTTACTTGAATTGTTTGACTAACATCATATCCACTCAAAACATTTTTTCCTTGAGGACATGGGGTCGTTATACAATAAATTTGCTGATAGTCGTAATGAGGAGTGATATTGTAAGCGAGAGTCTTGATATCTTTTTGATCTACTCCACCTTTCTTCACTGCATCAATAGCTGTACTTGTTCGTGTTGTTGCTTTATCTTGAGCTTCTTTTACTGTCTTTGCATTTTCAGTCACACTAAAAGAAAAAGTTGCGATGTCTGGGATAGAGATAGTCTCACCTTTTCCGTTTACTGAAATACTACTTACGACTGTAGTGTCCTTTCCAACATACGCAATTGATTTTAATTCTTTGATTGAGATGACTACTAAAAAGAGGCCTAGCAAAATACCAACCCATTTTCCTACTTTCCAAATTTGTTCTTGATTATTCATATTTTTGATTATACCATGCGTCAATGAGGTTCTCAAAAAGAGCGAGAACGGTCATCGGCCCAACTCCGCCAGGAACTGGGGTGATCATTGTAACAAGCGAAGATACTTTGTCAAAAGCAACATCGCCGACGAGCTTATCTCCAACTCGAGTGATTCCTACATCAATGACAATTTGGCCTTTTGATATATATTTTTCATCGATGAATCCAGGCTGACCTATAGCCACAATAACCATGTCTACTCCTTTTGTTTGAGAAGGAATGTTGGGTGTTTCTTTATGACAAACGGTAACTTCTGCTCCCCTTTTTCTACACATTTCTGCTATTGGAGTACCCACCAACTTTGATCTGCCGACAACTGTTATTTTTTTATTTTTTATATCAATTTGATAAAAACCGAAGAGTTGAGAAATACCTCTGGCAGTAGCAGGTGTAAAAAGAGTCTTTGAAGTGAGACCATCGACATCTTTTTTTGGATCAACTGTTTCTATGATTCCATTTGAATCTAAATGGGCTGGCAGAGGCAACTGAACAATGATTCCATGAATATTTGTATCTAAATTACTTTTTTTGATGACGTCTACAACCTCAGACTGAGTTACTATCTCAGGAAGTTGAATATGAATTTCTTTTGCACCGATTTTTTGAGCAAAAGATTTTTTTGCTTTTATAAAAGCGTCTGAATCAGGTCGATTACCGATTTGGATTATGGCCAGACAAGGTGCAGTTGAAGATGAAGGTATAGAAAGTTTTAAAATCTTTTCTTGTAAAAGACCAGCGAAATGCTCACGAGCTTTTTTACCATCGAGAAGAATCATGAATCCTAGGTTACCACGTTTTCTTTGGAATCTCTAGTTCGATCGTCTGTCGTTCATCAGTTGTAGCTGTTGTAAATGAAAATGAAGTCTCAGTCAAAGCGATTTTCTGATCAGGAAGTTTAATGGTCGAACCATATTTACTATCCCCTACTATTGGATGACCGATATGAGAGAGTTGAGCACGGATTTGATGATGACGTCCAGTTTTTAATGTAATTTTCAAAAGAGAAAAGTCGCCTTCACTTTTTACTGTTTCATATGCAAGTTCAGCGCGATCACCACCTCCCTCATCAGCGATCTGTGTGAAGTTCTGATTTGGATCGTGTCGGAGAAAATTGATGAGTGTCTTTTCTTTTTCTAAAGGAATGCCAGCGACCCAGGCATGATAGATCTTTTCTACAGAGTGAAGTCTAAATTGTTCAGAAAGACGAGACGCTCCTTTTGAGGTTTTGGCAAAAAGAACGATACCATCAACATTACGATCAAGACGATGAACAAGACCAAGAAAAACATTACCGGGCTTTTTATATGTTTCTTTTATATACTTTTTAACTTCATCCATAAGTGAAACATCACCGCTTTTATCGCCTTGCGACAAAGTACCGGCAGGTTTATAGACCGCGATGAGGTGATTGTCTTCATAGAGGATTTTAAGTTTTGAATTCATGCACTATACCTTAGCATAAGTTGACTGTATTTCTGAAATACTATAATATAGTACTATATTATCATAATTTATGACTACAATATCAATCCCCATAACAACTGAATTAAATGAATTCATTGATGAGCAAGTTCGACTTGGCAACGCTTCAAGTAAGGCCGAACTTATTCGCCGCGCTATTATCAAATTCAAAGAAGAAACTTTTATCAAATCTATTCTCGAAGCACAAGAAGATGTAAAAAATGGTCGTGTCTTTACTGGAGATATAGACAAACTAGCAGAAGGTTTCGAATAATACCCCCCTCTCTCTTATGCTCACCGTCAGATATACCGCAAAATTCTTGAGAATGTATAAAGGGCTTGAGCAGCGATTAAAAGAAGAAGTGAAAGAAAAGATTTCCCTTTTTCGATCGGAGAAAAATCATGCCAGCCTTAAGATACACAGGCTACACGGCCGTTTTAAGAGTTGCTTTTCCTTCACTATTAATTATAAAATAAGAATTGTATTTAAATATGAAGATAAAAAAACCGTAAACTTATTGTACGTAGGAAGTCACGATGAAACATATGCGAGAAATTGAAATAAAACTGAGAGCACCTGATTTAAAAAGTATTGAGTCTAAACTCAAAGATCTTGATGTAGCCCTTTCCGAACCAAAAATCCAAGAAGATATTAATTTTATCCATCAAGATGACAAGGAATGGTTTGAACCAAGTGACGGAAGATGGACATATCCACGATTACGAATCCAGCCAGGTAAACCCTTAACTTTTACAGTTAAAAAGCCTATTAAAAATGAAATGGACTGTATCGAACACGAAA
>JANXRK010000018.1 GCA_025353045.1 Candidatus Tayloriibacteriota bacterium | reverse complement strand
GACCGAGATCGAGATTGCATTGGTCTGCAATTTTTACGGTATTATCGAGTGCGTCTGGAATATCATGAAAAAGTTCTAGAGCTTTTTCTTCTGAAATAAATGAAAAGTTTTCTTCTTCGCCAGTATCCTCAATTCCACCAGGAACTACTCCTGCATTTCTATCTCCAAAGTCAGCAGTATTAACAAGCATCAGAGTATCTCGTGCACTTTTATCTTCTTGATGTAAATAGTACACATCATGTGCGGCGACGATTTGCGTCTGAGTTTCTTGAGCCAATTTTAAAAGCTGCTGCATCAAACCTTCATGTCCTTGGATCTCAGGATGACGAGTGATTTCGATATAAAAATTATCATTTATTTCAGAAGAAAAAGCTCTAGAACTTTTTCATGATATTCCAGACGCACTCGATAATACCGTAAAAATTGCAGACCAATGCAATCTCGATCTCGGTCTCGGTAAATGGTATTTTCCTAACTTTATCGTGGAAAGTGGACTTTCCCATGATGATGAGCTCAAGCGTTTGGCTTATGAAGGCATTCCTAAACGTGGCCTGAGTGAGACAAAAGAAGTGGTTGATCGTTTGGAATATGAATTGAAAGTTATTAAAGATAAAGGTTATGCGCAATATTTTCTGGTAGTATGGGATCTACTTCGATACGCTCACGAACATAAAATTCTTACAAACATTCGAGGGTCAGTTGCTGGATCATTAACTACCTATTTGACCGAGATTACAAATGTAGATCCACTGGCATACAAACTTCCATTTGAACGATTTTTGAATCCTGAACGTCCTTCTGCACCCGATATAGATATGGACTTTGCCGATAACCGACGCGATGAGGTTATTGATTATACCCGTAAAAAATATGGTTACGATAAGGTGGCACAGATCGGTACATTCGGCACGATGATGGCGAAAGGCGCGGTCCGCGATATCGCGCGAGCAATGGGCTACCCATATGAGACCGCGGACCGAATTTCCAAACTGATTCCACTCGGCGCTCAAGGCTTCCCTATGACGATCGATAAAGCTATGGCCGAAGTTCCGGAGCTCAAGGAAGCGTATGAAAAAGAACCTGATACAAAAAAGATTATTGATATGGCCAAGAAAATTGAAGGCTGTGCTCGCCATATCTCCGTGCACGCTGCTGGTGTAGTCATTTCTCCAGATGCTTTGACTGAGCACGTGCCACTACAGTACGATACAAAAAACAAAGAAGACAAAGATGGAAATCCTATCCGCAAAATCATTACTCAATACGACATGCATGCGGTGGGTGAAGACGGTGTAGGTTTACTTAAATTTGACTTTCTGGGAATTAAAAACCTCTCTATTTTGGCTGATGCTGTAGAGAGAGTAAAAAAGATAGATAATATTGATATTGATATTGAAAATATCCCACTAGATAATAGAAAAACATTCGAAATGCTCGCTCGAGGCGAGACCATCGGTCTCTTCCAGCTCAATGGTACAGGCATGACTAAGTTCCTAGTCGAGCTCAAACCAACAACAATTCACGACATCAATGCCATGGTAGCTCTCTATCGTCCAGGTCCTTTGGAATCTATTCCTCAATATATAGAAAGAAAACATGATGCAAGCAAGGTTGAGTATCTCGACAACAGAATGAAAGATATTCTCGATATGTCATATGGAGTGATCACTTATCAAGACGATGTAATGATGATCGCTATTAAACTTGCCGGATATTCTTGGCTTGAAGCCGATAAACTTCGAAAGGCCATGGGGAAAAAAATTCCAAAGGACATGGAAGAGCAAAAAGAAAAACTTCTCAAAGGTTTTGTCAAAAATGGTCTAGGTAAAAAAGATGCAAATACACTCTGGAAACTGATCGAACCTTTTGCTGCGTACGGATTTAACAAAGCCCATGCTGCAAGCTACGGAAAAGTGGCCTATCAGACTTCATACATGAAAGCAAACTATCCTGCTACCTATATGTCTGCTGTTTTATCGGCAGATTCGGGAGATGTTGAAAGAATTGCAGAAACAATTGCTGAATGTAAACGAATGGGAATTCCAATTCTTCCGCCAGATATTAATGAAAGCTATAGTCAGTTCACTGTAGTTAAAAATGTTGAAGATAGAAAAAAAGATACGATTCGATTTGGACTTGTGACAATTAAAAACTTCGGCCAAGGAATCTCAACAGCAATCATCGATGAAAGAAAAAAAAATGGACCATATACCTCCTTAACAGATTTTCTTGATCGAGTAAAAGATAAAAATCTCAATAAAAAATCAATGGAAGCATTGATAAAGGCTGGTGCTCTGGATCGATTTGGAATAGATCGCGGAGTTCTTTTGGGAAATCTCGAAACTCTTTTAGAGCATAATAAAGAAAAAGGAAAGCAAGCCGATAATCAAGACTCTCTTTTTGGCCTTATGTCAGACACTTCATCGATTCCAACTCTCAAATTGGCAGATGTTCCGGCAATTGATCCAAAGGAAAAATTGGCTTGGGAAAAAGAGCTGCTAGGCCTGTATATTTCCGGTCATCCACTTGAACGATATCGAGAAATTATTTTGAAAAGAGATATGGATATAAAAAAAGCCAAAGAAACACTGGCTGATGGAGCTGAGGTAACGATCGCCTGCATCATAGAAGAAATAAAACCAATCATCACAAAGAAAGGCGACAATATGGCCTTTATGAAAATTGCAGACTTCTCCGGAGAAATGGAAACCGTAGTTTTCCCTCGTATCTTGGTAGAATTCCGAAGTGCATTTGCACCAGATAAGTGTTTAGCGATAAAAGGAAAAATGTCAGAAAGAAACGGACAAAAGAGTATGATCGTGGAGAGAGTGAAGGAGTTGAGGTAATCAAGCAAAAATCTTATCCTCCAAGTTCTTTGTTCGTACTTCGTAGGATCCAACAAGATTATAAATTTTGTCGACATCTACTTTTTTTGCTAAGTCTTTTAAATCCTGCTTAGTAGCCATATCCCTAATATCATCTTTCATTACCATATCCCTAATATCATCTTTCGTGGCCATATTTTTAATGTCTTCTTTGAGTGCAACTGTCTTGTATATTATTTGAGCAAGACCATTAATTTCAGATTCAATCTTCTTATCAAAATGACCCGTTAAATCTTTTTTCAATTCGGTTATATAATGTGGTGTTTTTTCTTCTGTCATTGTTTTTAATATTAGATTAATAAAACTTACCGTCACGCAATGTAGTAGATGTGATTGCTATCATTATAAAATACTGATCGAAATATATGCAAGAGAAAATACATAAAAATTTTATCAAAATTTTATCCTCGAGGGAGAAATCACATAGAAGTCACTCATTAGAAAATAAATAAGGATTATGGTAAAGTATTGTCTATGAAAGACCCAAATATAGAACACATTCGCCACACTTTGGCCCATTTATTGGCTTCTGCTGTTTTAGAAATCTATCCCGGAACCAAAAATACCATTGGCCCAGCTGTAGACGATGGTTTCTATTATGATTTTAAATTCCCTGCTGATGTAAAGCTTTCTGATAAAGACCTTCCAACTCTCGAAAAGAAGATGAAGAATAATCTCAAGAAATGGACAAAATTCACTCACAAAGAAGTTACTGAAAAAGAGGCCAAAGAAATTTTTAAAGACAATCAATACAAGATTGAACTTATCGAAGAGATAGCAAAGAAAAAAGAAAAGATAACTCTCTATACTTGTGGAAATTTTACTGATCTTTGTCGTGGAGGACATACAGAAAATCCAGCAGAAGACATACATTCTGACTCATTCAAACTTTCACGGGTCGCAGGTGCCTACTGGCGAGGAAATGAAGAGAATACCATGCTTACACGTATTTACGGTCTGGCTTTCCCAACTAAGCTCGCTCTTGATGACTATGAAACAATGAGAATCGAATCAGAAAAAAGAGATCACAGAAAACTAGGAAAAGAAATGGGAATCTTCACATTTGACGAAGATGTTGGTCCTGGCCTTCCCCTTTGGCTTCCAAATGGAACAGCTATTACGGATGAACTTGAAAAGTTAGCAAAAGAAACGGAATTTAAGGGTGGATACGTTCGTGTTCGAACTCCAAACATTGCCAAAGAATCAATGTATAAAAAGAGTGGTCATTTGCCATATTACGAAGAGAGCATGTTCCCTCCTATGGAGTACGAGGGAGGGAAATACTATCTCAAAGCCATGAACTGCCCCCATCACCACAAAGTCTTTGGTGCTGAACCTCGAACATATAAACAACTTCCTTTGCGTGTCGCAGAATACGGAACATGTTATCGACATGAAAAGTCTGGCGAGCTCTTTGGCCTTATGCGAGTTAGAATGTTAGAAATGAATGATGCACATATTTATTGTACTGAAGCGCAATTTGCAGATGAATTCCGAGCGGTGAATGAAATGTATATGCATTATTTCAAAATCTTCGGCGTTGAAAAGTACATTATGCGTTTCTCAAAACATGATCCAAAGCGATTGGGTGATAAATACGTTAATGAACCTGAGTTATGGAAAAAGACTGAAGACATGGTACGAAATGTACTTATCGAATCAAAAATTCCTTATATTGAAGTAGAAAACGAAGCGGCATTTTATGGACCAAAGATAGACGTGCAAGTATGGAGTGCTATTGGTCGAGAATTTACTTTAGCCACAAATCAAGTCGACTTTGCAGTACCAAAGAGATTTGACCTAACATACAAAGATAGTGAAGGAAAAGAACAAACACCCCTCTGTATTCACCGAGCTCCGCTTGGAACACATGAAAGATTCATCGGTTTCCTTATCGAACATTACGGTGGTAACTTCCCTCTTTGGCTTGCTCCAGTACAAGTAAAAATCATCCCGGTTGGTGAATCTCATCATGCTAAAGCAGTTGAGATCTATGACGAACTTCGAAAGAATCTCGTGCGCGCCGAAGTAGAACTCTCTGATGAAGGCTTCGGAAAGAAGGTCCGCCAAGCTAAAGTCTCTCGAGCTCCATATTTCATCATTATCGGAGACAAAGACCTAGCCGTGGGAAAAGTAACTCTAGAGAGCCGAGATAAAGGTCAAATTGGTCAACTTGATCACAAAGAAATCATAGAGAAAATCCTTACAGAAATAAAGAACCGAATCTAATCGAATTATATTTTTCTCTTAGCGAAGATAAGATATACAACTGTGAAGACAAGGATAATGATTACAAGGAATGAAATCCATCCCCAAGGAATACTAATTGTTGTTGGGCCGACTGGAGTTTGAGTCGGAGTAGGTGTAAGAGTTGTGCTAGCCACTTCAACCTTTGGAGGCGCTACCGTTACATATTTAATAATAGTTGTGTTTGTATTTTTAATCTGAGGTTGTGGAGGAGTATAAACCGGTGGATATGTTGGATACTGAGACAGAGGTGTATAACCAGAAACAATAACATTGTTTGTACAATACGCAGTAGCTGATTGATTTCCAGATCGGACAACAACGTATGCTGTCTTTAGACCAGGAGTGTTGTAATACGTGTCGATATTTTGACCGTATCCATTGAGATTATCTGTTCCATACCAATTGTAGGTATATGCTCCAGTTCCTCCAGATACATATGCTTGCCATACGACTTGACCGCCGATTTGCGCATACGTCGTGTTTGTAGAACATGAAGCGTAGATATTTGTATTGTAATTTCCAGAAATCTGAACTGAGTTACAATTTTGAGTAATTGATTGTCCTCCAGAGTTTACAGTAACAGAAGCTATCTTTGTTCCAGGGTAATTGTATGTAGTAGAAATACTTGATCCATTACCATAGAGACCATCTGTACCTGTCCATGTAATATAATAGTTTCCATTTCCACCATAAGCAGAAGCTCTCCAATTTATAATATCACCAACATTTCCTTGTTGATATGTTGAATAACAAGAAACTCCGAGCTGATTGTATTGATTATAATTATTATTGTAATCGTTATAGTTAGGATAGTTGTAATTATAGTTATCGTTATACACGTAAATAGGTGTAGGAGGTCGAGTATAAACCTGAATTGGTCTTTGTGGTGCAGGAATATAAGTAGGATAATAATCACTCTCATGATAGTTTGAATCATGATAATTATCATTTGAATAATGATTTGTTGGTGGACGATTTGGAATAGTTGGCGTTGGTGTTGAAGCGGGATTATTATTTGTTGTAGTTACATTATTACTATTTGTTGTAACAACTGAAGTATTGTTTGTAGTAACGTTTGTTACTGTTTTTGATCCACCATTATCACAAGCAAAAAGACAAGCAGGGTCAATAAGCCTTTCGAGTTGAAAGGCTTGAGTTTTTTGAGGTATAGAAAGTAACATCAAGGCAAAAACGACCAAAATGATGGTTTTTTTCATATTTTTAAGAGTATTTAATGCATTAATCATAACGGTATAATTGTATAGCATATTGACCTAAATGTCAATAGTAGCCTTCTTTGCATTTGATTGAATGAACATCTTACGGCTCGGAACATCAGTCCCCATGAGCATATCAAAGACTTTATCAGCGTCCTGGGCATCATCAATGTTTACTTGGCGAAGTATACGGTTTTCTGGATCCATTGTTGTTTCCCAGAGCTCATCTGCATTCATTTCTCCGAGACCCTTGTATCGTTGGATTGAAATCTTAGCTTTCTTTGTTGTTGATTCTGTTTCCTCCCCTTCCGCTTCTGGAGTTTGAACTTCTTCATTCTTTATCTCTTCAATCTCTTGTAGATCAGCAATCTCTTTTCCAAGCTTTTTATTTTTCTCCTCTTCATTATAGAAATACATAATTTCTTTTCCCCTCTTAACTTTATAAAGAGGTGGCTGAGCAATGTAAACATATCCACCTTCGATCAAAGGTTTAAAATATCTATAAAGCAACGTCAAAATCAAAGTTCGAATGTGTGCCCCGTCGACGTCGGCATCGGTTGCTAGAATAATTTTGTGATATCTAAGCTTTGTAATATCAAATGTATCTCCGATAGCTGTTCCGAAAGCTAGAACAAGATTTTTAATCTGTTCTGATCCAAGCATTCGATCCAGACGGGCTCGTTCGATGTTTAGGATCTTTCCTCGAAGTGGAAGAATAGCCTGTATACGTCGATCACGACCTGTTTTTGCTGTACCTCCCGCTGAATCCCCCTCCACAATGAAGAGTTCTGATTCTGAAGCATCGTTACTTTGACAGTCAGCAAGCTTACCAGGTAAAGTCATTCCTTCAAGAGCCCCTTTTCGAAGTACAGAGTCTTTTGCAGCCTTGGCAGCCTTGCGAGCTTTCATAGCTAAGATTACCTTCATGATGATTGCTCGTGCATCCTCAGGATTTTCTTCAAGAAAAGATGCGAAAGCTTCTCCAAAGACTGTTGATACAGCGCTTTGTGCTTCAACTGATCCTAGTTTTGCTTTTGTCTGACCTTCAAATTGAATCTCTCGAAGCTTTACTGAAATAATTACTGTAAGTCCTTCAAGCGCATCGTCTCCGGTGAAGCTATCTTCGCCATCTTTTGTTAGATTATTTTTCTTTGCATATGAGTTTAGTGTTCGAGTGAGGGCTGTTTTAAATCCTGTCACATGTGTTCCATGTTCTGGGTTATAGATATTGTTTGCAAAAGCTAAAATACGAGAAGATATATCATCTGCATATTGCAAAGCGATTTCTACTGATTCAACTCCTTCCACTTTTTTCTCAACATAGAAGATATTCTTATGGACTGGTTTAAGGATTTGATTGTTGAATTTAACAAGAGATGTTAAACCATTTTCAAAAAAGAATGTTTGTGATGGAACTTGTAGGTTGAGTGCAGAAAGATATGTTGTTTCATTTTCTACCTCTAGATCTTTTGCTTCACGAGCATCGATTACCGTAATGCGAAGCCCTTTAACCAGATATGCTTGTTGTCGTAGTGAGTTGACGACACGATTAAAATCAAACTTCACTTCTTTAAAGATAATAATGTCAGGCTCAAAAGCTACAATGGTTCCAGCCTCCTTTGTCTTTCCAACTTTCTTTACTGCATACTTCTTTTTTCCTTGAGAATATTCCTGAGTATAAATATCGCCTTCTTTGTGAACCCATACTTGTGTATATACCGACAAAGCGTTAACCACAGACGCTCCTACTCCGTGAAGACCCCCAGATACCTTGTATCCGCTTTCATCTCCTCCGAATTTACCTCCGGCATGTAGAACGGTCATGATAGTTTCGAGTGCTGAAACCTTTGTAGTCTTATGAATATCAACAGGAATACCTCGACCATTATCTACAACTCGAATTCGATTGTTTGGCAAAAGCGCAACTTCAATATGATCAGCGAAACCACCCATGGCTTCGTCGCGTGAGTTATCGAAAATTTCTGTAATGAGGTGATGCAGACCATCTGGACCGGTTGTACCGATGTACATTCCTGGACGCTTTCTGACAGGCTCTAGACCTTCAAGAACCTGGATCGAATCAGCGCCGTAATTATCTTTTTTGCTCTCTTTTGCCATTTTATTGTTGTGTTTTATAGGCAAAGTATAGCAGATTTAAGACTATTTTTATACTATTGACTTATTAAGTATATACGATATAATACAGCCAGATAAAATTTTGTAAATTCTGGAGTGAAATGCAACTCTGGTTGCTAATCACTTCAATATACCATACTCTCTTGATACCTCATTGGCACTTCTGTAGCGGAGTGTTTTTCTGTATTTGTTGTTGATGATTTCAATTTTTTCTTGGAATT
>JANXRK010000004.1 GCA_025353045.1 Candidatus Tayloriibacteriota bacterium | reverse complement strand
CCCAACCACGCGATGAGATGTTCGCCGATGAGCGTGACCACCTCGGTGAGCTTGTAGCCTGTGAGCGACCCGTCCGCCGAGACGAGCAAGATGCCGTCGTCGAGAATGGATGAGGAAATGCTCATGAACACGTTCTCCCAGTCGCGTTCGTACAGCGGAATCTCCGCAGAACCGCGCGCGTAGTTGTCGCTGACCCATTTTGCACCAGAGGTGTGGGCCGGCGCCGGGCTGAGAATGTTGGACGGCATCCAAACGTTGGGGTTGAAAGTAGCAACAAGGCCTCCCTCTTTTCCTTCGTGGATGTTCGCCCAACCTTGGCCAGTCAGCACCGTACGATCGTCCACCGATTGGTAGTCGATCTCCATGTGGACATCGTAATACCCTTGCGGTGTCGGAAGGACGTCACCGGAGAATTGCACGGCCGCCGTAGCATTGAACAACTCCGTGAAGGAGCCGTCATGCTCATAGCCGCCGTTACGGAGGTCTTCGCGCGACAGGTAACGCTGCTCTGCCTGAGCCAACGAGTTTCCGTCGAACTTGAGCAGGACGTGGTCGACTTGGCGACCGAGGTCGCGAAGGACCGCCTTCTTCCCCTGCTGCACGATTTCGCGCGCAACGATGGGGTCAGTCTTGAAGTCAGCTCGCACAAGCGAGCTGAACACGAGGGTGATAACGAGAGCCGAGAGAGCCCTGACGAATTGATTTTTCATCCTTATATGATTTTTTTGTTGACGAACTACCGAAATTCTTTTTCAGTCCTTCGGTTGTCCGAGGACCGGTTGCACTTGGAATGTCGCACGCACCGGCTTTTGGTTCTGCACCGGCACGCTCGCCTCCACCTTGTTCGTTTCTGCTTTCGCAGGAAAGGACGTCGTAGAGGCTTGCCTGCTGATGTAGTAACCAAAACCAATGAGCATTAAGATTCCACCGACAATGAGCCTGAAATTTTTTCTCATACATTTCTCCCGAACTACTTTATCCAACCCAACATAAATATCTAAAACCTCGCACTGCGAAGCCAAGAGTCGTTTGTCAAAGGTCGGAAAGGAGCTTGTGGGCCCCGTTAAACCAGCTTAAACCCTAACATAAAACACCTCACTTTGTCAATAGGTCGTAATGGTTCAATAGCTTTGCACCACCCAATTTGATGTGAAGTATGAAGATGGCAAATACAGAAAATTAAAAGATACCAAAACTGGGTACATACTGGAGGGGCGCAACTTGGACCTGAAAACGTTTCTGCGGCAACGTATCCGACACCTATAGTTAAAACCAATGCCAGGATGATTGCTTTTACGTTATTTCTGAGTAGTCAATTGAGATCGCGGAATTACTTGAAGTGCCATCATATTAGCAATTTGAATTTGATGCCATTAGGAATAATTATACTACAGAGCAACAGTCTTGTAGTTATGTCTTGTGGATAACCGAATTAAATGTGCGCCGAACTGGACTCGAACCAGTGATGCCCAAAGGGCCGGAGATTTACAGTCTCCTGGAATAGCCGCTATCCGACCGGCGCATTGAAAATGTCAAAACTACAACACTAAGAGTCTATCAGATTTACTTCTGCATTTCCACTTCTGGAAGAATGAGCGGACTTTCTCCCCTCTTTTTCTTTTTTACATCGAATGTAAATTCACCATTCTTTATATCTAGCATGATAGTGCCATCCTTTGTCACTCCCTGAGAAATCATAAGGTTTGCGACTGGTGTAAGGATTTTATTTTGAATCAAACGTTTCAAGGGTCGTGCACCATATTGAGGATTGTAACCTTCTTTTGAAAGATAGGATATAACTCCAGGTGATACAACAAGATTGATATCTTTTTCCTTAAGGCGAGCAATGACAATGTCTATTTGAATCTTTACAATCTTCTCTATAGATTCTTTTGACAAAATATCGAAGAGAATAATGTCATCAACACGATTCAAGAATTCTGGTCTAAAGTAATCCTTAAGACTACTCATTACTTTATCTTTTACTTGATCATAGTTAGCTTTTTCATTTGGATCTGCTTGTACTGTGAAGCCAATTTTCTCCATCTTTTCGATGTATTGAGCGCCAATGTTAGATGTCATGATAATGACAGTGTTTTTGAAGTTTACTGTTCTCCCTTTTGAATCAGTCAGACGACCATTATCAAGAACCTGAAGAAGAATATTGAATACTTCAGGGTGAGCCTTTTCAATTTCATCAAAAAGAATCACAGAATATGGACGTCGTCGAACAAGTTCAGTCAAACCTCCACCTTCATCATGACCAACATAGCCTGGAGGTGAACCGATAAGCTTTGAAACTGAATGCTTTTCCATAAATTCAGACATATCGACTCGAATAAGAGATTTTTCATCGTTAAAGAGGAATTCTGCCAAAGATTTTGTAAGTTCAGTCTTTCCAACTCCTGTTGGTCCAAGAAAAATAAAAGAACCAATTGGACGATGTGGATCAGCAATGCCAGCTCGAGATCGCTTTATGGTATCTGAAATCTTTTTAACGGCTTCATCTTGACCAACAAGTCGTGATCGGAGTTTCTCTTCCATTTGTGCAAGTTTCGCAGCTTCTTCTTGCATCATTCGAGTTACAGGAATATTTGTCCAACGAGCAACAACCTCAGCAATATCTTGCTCAGTGATTTCTTCTTTCAAGATTCTTCGTGAAGACTGGAGTTTCTTTAAGCGCTTTCCTTTTGTCTCTAAATCTTTTTCCAAATCGGGGATTTTTCCATAACGAATCTCTGCAGCTTTTGATAGATCCGCTCGAGCTTCTGCAGCTTCTGCTTCAATACGAAGAGTTTCCAAATTCTTTTTGATTTGTTTAATATCTGTTATGGTATCCTTTTCATTTTTCCATTTCAGTTCAAGCTCTGATGTGCTTTCTTTGAGATCAGCGATTTCTTTTTCAATCTTTTGCATTCGTAGTTTCGAATCTTTATTTGTTTCTTTTTTCAAAGCTTCACGCTCGATCTCCAAACGCATGATTTTTCGTCGTGTTTCTTCAAGTTGGGGTGGCATATTTTCAAGAGAAATCTTCAAAGCAGAAGCTGCCTCGTCGATGAGATCTACTGTTTTATCTGGCAAGAATCGATCTGAAATATATCGCGAAGAAAGATGGACTGCAGCGACAATAGCGTCGTCAGTGATTCGTACTCCATGGAAAAGTTCGTATTTTTCCTTGAGGCCTCGGAGAATTGCTATGGCATCTTCCTCTGAAGGTTCATTGACCATAACTGGCTGAAAACGTCGTGTGAGGGCTGGATCCTTTTCAATATGCTTTTGATATTCCCTTAGTGTTGTTGCTCCAATAGCTCGAAGTTCTCCACGAGAAAGTGCTGGCTTCAACATATTTGAAGCATCCATTGAGCCTTCTGATGCACCGGCACCAACAATTGTGTGGATCTCATCGATAAAGAGAATGATTTTCCCTTCTGCTCTCTCAACCTCTTTCAAAATATTTTTGAGTCTCTCTTCAAATTCTCCTCGATATTTTGTTCCGGCTATCAAAGACCCTAAATCCAAAGAAACAAGCTCTTTATCCTTCAAAGATTCTGGAATATCTCCTTGGGCCATACGAATAGCCAGGCCTTCAACGATTGCAGTTTTTCCAACTCCAGCTTCACCGATCAAAATAGGATTATTTTTTGTTCGTCGTGAGAGAATTTGAATGACTCGGAGAATTTCATTGTCGCGACCGATGACAGGATCTAATTTATTTTCTTTTGCGAGCTTTGTGAGGCTTCGAGTGTATTTTGCTAAAGTTCTAAACTGTTTTGGCTTAGAATCGCCAACAACGTCAGAAGATTTTAATTCTTCAATAACATTTAAAACACTTGCTCTATCGATTTTGAATCTAGTCAAAGTATCTTTTGCAGGCCCAGCGACATCAAAAAGGGCTACAAACAGGTGCTCTGTAGAAGTAAACTCCTCTTTCATCTCTTTAGCAACTTTTCCAGCATGTTCAAGTACTGAAGCGAGTTCAGGAGTTATATAAATCTGATATGAAGGCGAGAGGGTCTTTCCAGCTTCAGGTGCTTCGATTTGTTCAAGGATAAGGTCTGTAAGGAGCATAGTGTCGATCTCCAATTTCTCTAAAATAGAAGTAACCATACTCTCTTCTTGCAAAATAAGAGCGCACATAAGGTGAATAGGGTTCACATGATTCATACCACGCTCAATAGCCAATTCATGCGAACGGCGAAGGGCTTCCTTGGCTTTAGTTGTGAAGCTTCCTAATGGGGGCATATGTAGATGAATATATCAAAAAAACAGGATTTTTTCAATTATCTTCAAAGTCCTTCTTATATCCCCTTTTGACGTTTCTCTTCCAAAAGAAAATCTTACTGATGTTTTTGAGTCCGCACCTATAGCTTTTAATACATATGATTCATCTTCATCTCTCAAACATGCACTTTTTGTAGAGCATTCTATACCCCCTGCATCGAGCTGTAGAATAAAAAATTCACTATCTATATTTGGAATTGAGACATTGAGGATATGAGGAGTGGAATTTTCAAGACTTCCATTTACTTTTATCTCTGGATTTATTTTTAAAAGCTCATTAAGGAAAAAGGTCTTGTGGCCCAAAATTGTCACATACTCTTTTTCCGCGAACTTTTCGCGAATTCTTACGCATTCAGCAAAACCAAGTATTCCTGGTACATTCAAGGTTCCTCTTTCTTCCATTTTCATACTTCCTCTTTTAACATAAATGATACCCGTACTTCGCGGTCCATACATTTTATTACCATCAAGCGTCATAAGATCGACTCCGAGCTTTTCGACAAACAAAGGTAAAAGTCCTGCTTGGCATGCATCCGTATGAACTAAGATTTTTGTTCCATTATTTTTATTAAAATCTCTGACAATTTTTACAATGTCTGAAATAGGTTGAATACTTCCTGTTTCATTATTTACTAGCATGACAGAAACAACAGAGATCTCAGGACTCAAACTTTTTTTAAGTATTTCTATATCAACAGGAATTTTTAGTACGTTTGGCAAATCAATAATCGAAGAATGCTCGATATTTGAAATAACAACCTTCTTTTGATCTTTCAAAATTAAATCATTGCCGTGAGTTCCGCCATTAGTAAAATAAATCTCATCGGGATGGGCATGCAATGAAGCAGCAATTTCCTTTCGCGCTTGATCTACTGCGTTCTTTGCAGCCACTCCAGAAGCATAAAGAGACGAAGGATTTGTATAATCCCCATTTGAATACTTTTTCATAATCTTCATAACACCATTATCAATAGGTGTGAGAGCGGCGTAGTCCAAATATATTCTTTTCATTAAAAATATCATATACTTCTCATATGAATTTTACAAATGTCATTTTTATACTTCTTATTATTATAATCCTATTACTTTTATATTGGAACTATTATTTAAATAAGAAAATAGACAAGTTTTTATTAGGAAGTTCATCGCAAAATCTAGACGAATCTATTGTATATATAAATTCTCTATTAAAAGACACTGAAAATTTTAAAAAAGAAATGCAAGACTACCTTTTAACTGTAGAAAAAAGATTGAAGAAAAGTATTCAAACAGTAAAGACTATTCGTTTTAATCCTTTCAAAGGAACTGGTTCTGGTAACAATCAAAGCTTCTCAACAACATTTTTAAACGAAGAAAGGGATGGCGTAATAATATCGAGTCTATACTCACGTGAACATTTAAGTATATATTCTAAACCAGTTAAAAAAGGTACTTCGGAATATGAACTTTCAGGGGAGGAAAAGGAGTCTCTGGATCAAGCTAAAAATAGCTTGACAAAATAGTAAAGTATGCTATAAATGTAGCAGGATGAAATTATTGATTGCGCTCGGGGTATTTCTGTGCGGTGTCGTCACTGCACTTTTTATCTTCTGGCACACGCATAAGGACTGCGAAAACACTCCTTCCACACCCTCGGCCACCATGACTGAGACGACCCCTGAGTAAGGTCGAGTGAAATCCCGCGCATAATACTCAAATGCGCAATGCGGCCTTTTCAAACGGGTCGCATTTTACTTTTATATAGCCAATTCATTATTTTTCTGATATAGTAAAATCTTATGAAACGTCCACCAGTTGTCGTAATCATGGGTCACATTGACCACGGAAAGTCTACCCTACTCGATTATATTCGTAAGACAAATATCGTAGCCAAAGAAGCGGGAGGAATCACCCAACATCTTGGTGCATACGAAGTTGCTCATGGAAAAGGAAAGATCACTTTTCTTGATACACCTGGACATGAAGCTTTTACAAGTATCCGTCAAAGAGGGGCACGTGTTGCTGATATTGCTATTCTCGTAGTCTCTGCAGAAGATGGAGTTAAACCTCAAACTCTTGAAGCTCTTAAATGTATCCTTACAGAAAAAATTCCTTACGTCGTTGCTATAAACAAGATTGATAAGCCTGGAGCAAATATTGAAATCACCAAACAAAATCTCGCTGAAAATGAAGTCTACGTTGAAGGTTATGGAGGAGATGTTCCTGTCGTCCCTATCTCAGCTCTCAAGGGGACTGGTATTCCTGATCTACTCGATATGATCAATCTCGTTTCTGATCTCGCAGATCTAAAAGCCGATTCAGAAGCTCCAGCATCTGGTGCAATCATCGAATCATATCGTGATAGTAAAAAAGGAATATCTGCTACCCTTCTTATTAAAAACGGAACACTTAAACAAGGTGAGTATGTAGTGGCCGAAGATGCTTTCTCACCTGTTCGAATTCTCGAGGATTATCAAGGTAAATCTTTAAAGTCTGCAACATTTTCGAGTCCAGTGAGAGTAATCGGTTTTAATAAAATTCCACCAGTAGGTGCTCAATTTATAGTTTGTAATGATAAAAAAGAAGCAGAGAAAGCGGCTGCGGATTTTGCTTTGAAAAATAATACTTCAAAGCCGACATCAACTCGAAGAGATGAAAATGACACGACAGTTGTCATTCCTGTAATTTTAAAAGCGGACGTTATCGGAAGTCTTGATGGTATTAAGCATGAATTAGCTAAAATAAAAAATGATAAGGTTAAATTAAAGATCGTTTCAGAAAATATCGGTGATATTAATGAAAATGATATTAAAGTAACTCAGGGTGATCCAAATATTATCATCCTCGCTTTCAATAGTAAGCCTGATGCAAAGACTCAAGCTCTCATCGAACGTTCAACGGTAAATTTGCAGTCATTTGATATTATTTATAATCTCATCACTTATATTAAAGACGTCGTTCTATCTAGAGTTCCAAAAGAATATATCGACGAAGCTTCTGGTACAGCAAAAATCCTTGCTATTTTTAATAAAAATAAAGATAAACAAATTCTTGGTGGAAAGGTTCAACAAGGAGTTATCAAGGTTGGTTCAGAGATAAAGATTCTTCGAAGAGACGGGGAAATCGGTCGCGGAAAGATCAAAGAACTCCAGCAGACAAAGAAAAGAACTGATGAGGTAACAGAAGGCTTCGAATTTGGATGTATGATTGAATCAAAAATTGAAATCGCTTTAGGAGATAAAATCCAAGGTTTTGTTACTGTTGAGAAGAAATAATCTGAGCTTTTTGAGTTTACCGTTCCTCGATTTAGACCTCAATATCTTTCTTGATAATCCCCTTTCGAGAACGGATAACTTTTGATTGATAGACTTCGGTATATGAACCATCAGCATTTCTCTCATCAATCGTCAGAAAGAAATCTCCTTTAGGAACAAGACAATAGTATCGGCCCAAAGCGTCAGTTACTTTTTTACTGATAATAGTCTGTCGATCCTTTCCAAAAACACGAACGATGGCAAATGGAAGAGGCTTACCACTACCAGCAAACGTAACTTGGCCATATGACGTGAAATGTCCGTACACGATAAGGAAAATCGTCATTAATGTATACAAGATAACAACTAAAAGATTAACAAGGTCAAAATCTCTCATCAGGGAAATGGCAGAGAAAACAAAACCTGCAGCAAATGCTGTATTGATAATCCAAATTATTTTCTTTCCGTGTCGTGAATAGAGACTTGCTAGATTCTGCTTTTTCTTGGCATCTTCATTCCAATCGTACTTCATTTGATCCATAGGAATATTAAATTCTGCAACATATCCATCTTGTGGGACTTCGAATGTTTTGCCGAAATAGAGATGATCATAGAAATGATCTTTTGCATTTCCTGTTGGTCTCCTTGAAGGAAACTGATAATTTGTTTTTTCTGAGACCATAGAATACACACCGGCTGCCAAAAGAAAGCCGTAACGTCCATTAATATCAGTTAAGATTTGCGTAACCTCTTTACCACTTGCATCGAGAAGCGTAACAATAGCTGGATCAATCGGTTGCAATGTCACACTATCATACACAACTCCCCATGGTAATCTCTTTCTTCGTATACCAAGCGTCACTAAGATCAATCCCAAAAGTCGCGCAGGTATGTAGAGCAAGTCCGCCAGGGTCAAATTGATAGTAGCAAAGAGCAATCCAGCAGCCGCAAATGCTCCGAATGCTCCGGCAACCATCACACCGTTTTTTGTATCAACGAAAGCTACATCGAGTTGACTCATAATACTTGCTACTGGTTTTGAATAATTTGTAGTAGGTGTACTTGGATTGTTTGTTGGATTATTTGAAACCACTGTAACTGGAGACACCGTTTTGGGCGGACTCTTCGGTTTTGACTTTGGTGGATTAGTTTTTGGTGTTGTTGGTGGAGGTGGAGTTACAGAAGGAGGTATCACAACTGGTTGCGCAGTAAGACTAAGAATTGATCCACCACCTCCACCACTGCCAGAACTTGTCTGAGAAGATTGTGATGTTGGAGGTGTTACAGGAGGAGTCACTACACAAGCACTTGTTGTAAACGAAACGATAGTCCCATATCCTGTACCAGCAGAGTTTGTAGCATATGCACGAAAATAGTACGTAGTGTTACAGGTAAGTGTTGATGCAGTATCGGTGAAGCTACCGGTTCCAGTAAATGAACCAAGCGTTGTAGTCGCGATGACTGTAGAAAGATTTGCAACGGTACTGTAGGCAAAACCATGTTGAGTAGCATCTGCACCACCGTTGTTTGTTGCAGCTCCATTAAATGTAACTCCTGTCGTAGTTATGGATGAAGCTGCAGATGTGGTGACTGTTGGAATAGAGACTGGAGAGGATGCTGGATCGACGATCAACGAATATGATTTAGAATCAGAAAAAGTATTAGCCGCGGATATTCGATCATCAACACTTACATCGAAGTTAAAGGTACCATTAACAGTTGGTGTGCCCGATACAATACCTGTACTTGAGTTGAGAGAAAGACCACCTGGTAATGCACCCGAACTAATACTCCACGTCTGAACACCATGTTTATTTACAAGAGAGAGACCTTCTGAATAAGCGACTCCTTGAGTTGGATGAGTAAAAGTATGAGCAAGTAACTGGAGAAAGTCAAAAACCATAACACGGTAATTCATCCTATCTACCACAAATACTCTTTTGTTAAGTGAATCGTAGGTAACATCATAAACCGACGATGCGGCAAATGTCGTAGAAGCTAGTCCAGTATCCGAAGTAACGAAAGAACCTTGACCGAGAACATATTTAGCATTTTGCACACCAGCTCCACCAGGACCAACAGTTAGATCATAGATAACGACACGTTCTGCTCCTTGATCAGTAATAAATAACAGCTTTGAAGTTTGATCATAATAAAGACCGAGCGGAGTTGAGAGACCGCCTTGTGTTTGCTGTGCAGAAGTTGGAAGAGTAGTATCAAACTGTCCTATAACATACTGTGCTGGCATGAAATTTGCCATTGTATTGTCTATGAAAAAGACAGTTACTCTATGCCAGAGGGTGTCACTTACAAACAATTGATGTCGTGCTACGTCAATAGCCAAGTTATATACTGCACCAAAGGCTAGAAGATTATCTGTACTTCCACTACTGGTAAAATCAGCCTGACCTAAAACATATGTAGCGTCCATATAGTCTGAAACTCCACCAGAAAGATCGAAAACCATTATTCTTTTATAGGTAGTATCAGCTACGTAGAGATATTTTGTATTTGGATCATACGTCAAACCAGCTGGACTACCGACAGTTTTTTGCGAGACGGAAACTGTATCAAGTGCATTAAAATCAGCCTGTCCTAGAACATGCGAAGCTACCATACCGTCACTGATACCTCCAGATAGATCAAAGACTAGGACTCTATATCCACTCGGATCAGATACAAAAAGTCTATTATTGTCGGAATCATACACTATAGCAGGAACCACGCTGAATGTTGTTGATGTTTGACCTCCATAAACAGAAGAAGTAAAATCCATCTGACCTAAAACGTGAGCAGCATTCATATGATCACTTATTCCAGAAGAAAGATCATAGACCAAGATTCTATTTGCATCATCTGAAACAAAAAGCCTTTTATGTACAGCATCATATGCTGTAGAAAGTGGCTTATACGTACTATTTCGAGTTACCACTTGAACAGCACTTGTAAAATCTGCCTGACCAAGTACATGTGCTGCGGACACAGAATAACCATTTGTAGTAAAAGATGACTGACCACCATAACTATATCCAGCAGAGTTTTTTGTAAATGCACGGAGATAATAAAGCGTATCAGGAGGAATCCCAGACAAAACATCATCAAAAGATGTGGTCTGTCCATTTAGATTATAAAAATCTACACTTTTAGTAGTAGTCGCCCCATATGAATTTAGATCAGTTCCATATTGGAATCCTGTCTCAGTTATATTCGATCCGCCAGAATCAGTGACGTTACCATCAAGGGTTACTGTTGAAATCCCGACTGTGGCGGGGAATGTACTTACTGTAGCTGGTCCACATGCTGATGTGACAAAAGTCGCATCACTTCCGCGTGCAATATCATAATCATGCGCTACATACGCACGATAATGATACGTAGTAACACAAAATAGATCAACTAAAGGTATAGTGTACACCCCTACATCAAAAGCTCCCAATGAAGTTGTCGTTGCGCCATATGCAGTTGTTGTTCCATACTCAAAACCCTCACTCGTTAGATTATTTTGCTGAATATTTGTAATGTTTCCATTAAGGTTTACGGATTGATTTGTAACTGTGTCTGCAGCCACGGTAGATACAGTAGGATCACCAACAAAATTGAAGACTTGGATACGGTTATTATTTCTGTCAGTAATAAAAGCTTTTCCCGTCGTTGTAGCCACTGTTATACCAGAAGGTCCTGAAAAGAATCCATCGCCACCACCCACTGAACCAAAGAAAGTCATATAACCTGCGCCACCCGTGGTACTTGCAAATTTTTCGACTCGATTGTTTCCATAGTCAGCAACAAAAATGTTATTCTTACTATCAACAAAGGCATCCTGTGTATTAGCCACTTGTCCGAGCCCACTACCAACTGTGGCAAGTGTTGCAACATAATTTCCTAATGAATCAAATTTTCGGAGACGACTACCTGTCTCTTCAGTAACGTAAATAAATCCAGCAGAGTCAACAGAAACCCCGGTTGGACCATTGAATACACTTCCTCCACCAAGGGTTCCATCAAATGACAGCATCCATGTTCCAGCTGAATTGAACTTTTGGATACGATTATTTCCATAGTCAGCAACGTAGACGTTTCCCGCTTGATCAAGAGCAATTCCATAAGGGTGACTAAATTGACCGTTACCACTACCTGCGATTACTGAAGGATTTGGCCACATTGTGACATACGTACCACCAGCAGTGAAAACGTGAACACGGTTATTTGTGTATTCGGTAATATAGACATTTCCTGTTGAGGTGGCTATGGCTACACCGACTGGATTTTTAATATTTGTAGTTCCAGTACCACTTGTTCCCCAGCGAAAAAGTGCACCACCTGCTTGTGAAAATACCTGGATACGATTATTACCGTAGTCACTGATGTACACACTACTTGTACCAATAGCTAATTTATATGGTCTATTAAATTGAGTAGCCCCCGCTC
>JANXRK010000009.1 GCA_025353045.1 Candidatus Tayloriibacteriota bacterium | reverse complement strand
GGATTATAAAAAAGAAATAGAGAATTTGGTTACAACAGTCATAAACGAAGGCGCTTCAGATCTTCACTTGGCAGAAGGGCGTCACCCCATCATTCGCGTGGCCGGTAACCTTATTCCTTTGGTCAAAAAAATAGCTAATACAGCTGGTGATATGAAGGGTTTTCTTAATGAATTTTTAAGTCCAGAAAACAAAGCACTTCTCCTCACTGACCATGATGTGGATTTCTCATATGCATTAACAAACGCTCGATTTAGAGGGAATGTTTATTATCATCAAACCATGATATCCATTGCTCTTAGACTTATTCCAAAGCAAGTAAAAACATTGGCTGAACTCAATCTTCCGCCTATTCTTGAATCTTTTACACGTAAACCCCAAGGATTCTTTCTCTGTGTAGGTCCTATCGGTCAAGGCAAAAGTACGACACTTGCTTCTCTGATCGAAATCATAAATCAGACACGAGCCGAGCATATCGTGACCATTGAGGATCCTATTGAATATGTCTATGAATCAAAAAAATCCATTATTGATCAAAGAGAGGTACGTATCGATACTCCAGATTTTAAAAATGCATTAATTGCTATGTTTCGACAAGATATCAATGTAGCTTTGGTGGGTGAGATGCGAGATCCAGAAACTATCGCTGCAGCAGTAACTGCAGCTGAGACCGGCCACCTTGTATTTTCAACTCTCCACACAAACAATGCCGCTCAGACGATAAACCGTATTGTCGATTCATTCCCGGCAGCTCAACAGGATCAAATACGATTACAACTTGCTGGAAGTATGACAGGGATTTTCTCACAAAGACTCATTCCACGTATTTCAGGAGGCCTTATTCCTGCATATGAATTGCTTATCAATAACTCTGCCGTAGCGAATCTTATTCGAGAAAAAAGAATTCATGAAATCAATACCGTCATTGAAACAAGTTCAAGTGAGGGAATGATTGATATGAATCGGTCTTTAGCTGAACTTGTTCGTCGAGGAGAGATTACGGTGGAAAGTGCCTATACCAATTCACTAAATCCTAAAAACCTTGAGAGGATGATATAATTAGTCTAATTTAATAAAAAATATTATGCTTTTTAATTATCAATCAGTCGATACAAAAGGTGCAGCACAAAATGGATCAATAGATGCAGCAAATGTTGATATTGCCATCGCTTCACTCCAAAGAAGAGGCTATGTCATCACATCTATTACCGAATCAGAAAAAAGCGGGGGAATTCTCTCGATGAATATTTCTTGGTTAGAACGAGTATCTAACAAAGATATCGTTATTCTTTCACGACAACTCGCCACTCTTTTCGAAGCTCAAGTTTCAGCGCTTAGAATATTTAGACTCCTAGGTACAGAATGTGATAATAAAGTCCTTGGAAAGACACTTATTCAGATTTCTGATGATCTTCAAGCTGGAAATTCTATTTCATCTGCTTTGGAAAAACATCCAAAGGTCTTTTCAGAATTCTACATCAGTATGGTTAAGGCGGGGGAAGAATCAGGAAAGCTCAATGAAACTTTTAACTATCTTGCAGATTACCTAGATCGTACCTATGAAATGGTTTCAAAAGCTAAAAGTGCATTGATTTATCCTGCATTCGTTATTACGACCTTTATCACTGTTATGATTTTGATGTTTACTATGGTAATTCCAAAAATCAGCGCAATACTTACTGATTCTGGACAGGAAATCCCTATTTACACAAAAATTATTCTTGGTATAAGTAATTTTCTTGTAGCTCGCGGATTTATTGTATTGGCAGTGGTAATAGTTCTAGGATTTTTCACAGCCAAATACATAAGAACTCCAAGTGGAAAGATTGTTTTTGATGAATTTAAACTCAGTATTCCATATTTGAGTAATTTATACAGAAAACTATATTGGGCTCGTCTTTCTGATAATATGAATACCATGCTTCTCTCGGGTATTCCTATGATACGAAGTCTTGAACTGACTTCTACGGTTATCGATAACAGTATTTATCATAAAATACTTGCTGATGCAGTAGAGTCGGTGAAAGCAGGTAAAACAGTATCAGAATCTCTCTCCGGAAACGGAGAAATTCCTGGAATTATGATCCAAATGATGAAAGTGGGAGAGGAATCAGGGGAATTGGGTAATATATTGAAGACTTTAGCTAGATTCTACTCACGAGAGGTGACTACTGCTGTAGATGCTCTTGTAGATCTTATCGAACCAGCCATGATTGTCCTTCTTGGTCTCGGTGTAGCCACACTCCTCGCTTCAGTTTTGATTCCTATTTACAACGTTGCCAGTGCCCAGTAGTTTTATGTATACTCGGATTTTGTACATCTAGAATACAATATTTGACCTTTTTTTGACGTTATGATAGGCTAATAACATGTATATAGAAAGATATCCAAAAATTGATGACAAAATAGAGGCAGGAAAGGTACTGGTTATTTATGGTGCAAGACAGGTTGGAAAGTCATCACTTGTTAAAAATTATTTGGAAAGGTTAAAGTCAAATGATCCGACGTATAAATACTTATTTTTCAATGGGGAAGATGTCAATGTTCAATCTATTTTCTCCTCTATGAGTCTTAAGATCTTAAATGAAGCTATAGGAGACGCATCATTGGTGGTAATCGACGAGGCACAAGTAGTGAGAAATATAGGAATTTCTTTAAAATTGATTGTAGATACTAGGCCTAATATAAAAATTATTGTCACGGGCTCGTCCTCGTTTGAACTTTCTGGGCAGGTTGGAGAACCTCTTGTGGGAAGGATGAATGTTATAACACTATTACCACTATGGGAGAGGGAAGTGAAGGAAACTGGTATGTTGGATTATATTACAGGATTAGATACTACTTTACGGTTCGGGCGTTACCCAGCGGTTTTTATAGAACCAATTATTGAAAAGAAAAAAGAAATATTGATAAATGTTGTCAACGGATATCTCTTGAAGGATATTTTGGCGTTCGAGCAAGTAAAAAATTCAAAGTTAGTACTTGATTTATTGAAATTATTATCATATCAGGTTGGAAATGAGGTTTCGGTGAATGAGATCGCAACAAAACTCTCAATCAATAGGAGTACCGTCAATAGGTATTTAAATCTACTTGAGCAGAGCTTTATTATTTTCTCCTTAAATTCTTTCGCTAGAAACTTAAGAAATGAGATCCGTAAGAAAGAAAAATATTATTTTTATGATCTCGGTATCAGAAATGCACTGATTGAGAACTTTGATTCTACGGAAACACGCGGAGATACTGGTGCCCTATGGGAGAATTTTCTTGTAATCGAGAGAATTAAGCGTAATACTTATACAGATCCATACAAATCAATCTATTTCTGGCGCAAGCTATCTGGTGCCGAAGTAGATTTTGTTGAGGTGTATTCTGACCATATAGATGGTTATGAGTTCTCATTAAAAGAAAAAAAAGGTAATAAGTCAAAATCATCATGGATTGATAGCTATGGTAGTTCGACATGGATTAATGTTCACAAAGGTAATTATAAGGATTTTATCTCATAAGTAGTTATCCACGTGTATCCCCTCATGGCAGTAATGGCGTGTTAAACTGAATGCATGCACAAAACGCAGAGGTATGGCGTTCCAAGCCTGAGGCGGCAGTTTCCAACCAATAATGCCTGTTTGGAACACCTTTTCGATATGCACC
>JANXRK010000024.1 GCA_025353045.1 Candidatus Tayloriibacteriota bacterium | reverse complement strand
GTTTGTATTCTTTACGCGCTTTAATATAACTTTCCTCTCTAAAGGTGTAATAAAAATCTATATTATTTTCTTTTGCCCATTCTAAACGGCCGGCAAGTGGAGTATTTCCATATTCTTCAAGTGAAGCAGTAAGACCGACTTTTAATGTATTTTTTTCTTTGTATTTTTTAATAACACTCCAATCAATACGACTAAGATATACTGAATGGTCGCCTAAAAGGAAGATTGTAGGCTTAAAACGTTCAAGAGCAACAGAGATATTTTCATTCCAAGCTAATTCATCTGCAGGTACGCCAATGAAGTTGAGTGATTCTTTGATATTTGTAAAAAGAGAATATCCAGCAGGGGAAGTTTTCCAATCTATTATTTGAATCAAGACTCGCTCATTTATTTTGCCAGAAAGTTTATTTTTAAATTCTTTTTCTGCTTTCTTCTTTAATTCATAACCTTGTCGTACGATAGGATCATTCGAATTGTTAAAATCGGATTCTGATTCGTAAATCTCCTTATTTTTTAAACAATTCTCAGCCCAATCTAAAGAGGCTTCACGATTCAGCCACGTTTGAGATTTGATAGAAGACTCAAATTTATCTTGATACCACCAATAGTCTTTAATTCCGAGGATCTTTTTAATAAGATGTTTAATGTCTCTAAGCATTTCTTTTTCCAACTAAATAGTAATTGGCTTTAAGATGAGGAATTTCATATTCAAACCAAGTGTAATCATTATACGCTCTTTTAAAATTCTCGAAATACTGGATATTATCCACGTGTCCAAAGGCTTTTTGATAGGCAATTAAGAAGTACTGAGGCTTTCCAATTTTTGCTAGAAACTGAGTTCGTAGATCAAGTGGTACTTCACTCAGTGACCAAGTCATAATGCAAAGATCAGAATTTGCCAATTCAGCGTCCAATTCGCCAGTTAGTTTTATTGAGAACTTCTTATATAGATTGAGCATTGATAAGAAATATCTTTGCAATGCACTAAATTCTGGAAGGTCAAAAATAACGTAACTTCCTTTGAAACCTATATTGTAAAACATTCGTGCTGTACTTCCATAACCTCCTCCAAATTCTATGACTTTCTTTAAGTCCTTTATTTCAAAAGGGAATTTCTGAAGAAGTTGGAGTAGATTATATGCATGATGGATAAAATTCCCACTACTTGTTGGATAGAGTTTGTAGATTGGAGGATTTCCAACTTTCGTTTCTTGTAGGCCATGTCTGTATTTTTTCCAGATTATACTGTCTTTAACTGCAAAAAATTCAGGTTCCTTGGCAACGTGGAACATTGTTTCTTGTATTGTTTTCCAACCCGTAAAGTTTAAAGGGTCATTATTTTCAATATCTAACACCACAGCACTACTATTATTGACCCATTCATTGTGACTCGATCCACTTTTTTGACTATTTTGTTTAAAAAAAGATTTTAATGTCTCAGCATATTTTTTCTGATCATCGAGAGAGGGTAATGGACTAAAAGATTTGTATCCAAGTTTGCCAAAAACTTTTAATCTCAATTTATGAAGTTTGTTTTTCATGTATTTTAGTATAATCGAATAATATCGTTCCTTACTTCAGCCGTGTAATTATTTTTTAGTCCGAGATCTTTTACTTCTTTGAGCGTTGGGTAGTCATTTGTTCCATCGAAGCAGCGGGCGTCATCAATGAGAATAATATGTCGTAAAGAATGTTTGAAAATAGTTTCAAGTCCCTTAATGATCGGTGTCTCTAAAGTTGCCTTACTAGTAATTCCTCCAGAATAGTGTCCATCAAGCCAGAAGAGGCAAGATTCATTTGTTCTTGAAAGGATATCCTTTAGTTTTTCTCCACTATCTCCTTGAACTAAATGAATATGAGAATAGTGCTTGAATTTTTCCTTTACATCTTCGAAAAGTTTTTGATTGAGTTCAATTGAATGTATTTTTTTGAAATGATGCTTAACAGCATTAAGAGTTGTTCCAAGATACGTTCCAGTTTCAATTAATACTTTTGTATTGAACCGTTCTGCGTATTCTATGAGTGTATTTATTTTATACTGTTGACTTGCTGGTTGCTTACTTCCAAAAAATTTAGAAATAATCTTTTTTGACCCACGCACTATCCTTTTGATTTTGTTTAAAATATTTGTGTTTTTGCGTGGTATTATGTTCCCAACGGGAATAAGCTTTTCTTTTGTAAGGAGACCTGGCATCTTTAACTTTTTGAAAGGAGAATCGTATGCAGGCTTTTTGCTAAGGAATCCATATCCTCCATATGAACTAATGAAATAAGTTGTAAATTCCTTTGGAAAGAAATCTTCAAGAGTATATGTCGTATCGTAGATTTTTGAATATTCTTCATCTTTGATAAAAAAACAATTTGTTCCAACCATTTCAATTAAACTGTAACCCTTTAATTTGGCTAATTTTACAAGCATTGAAGCTGATACGCCGAAATATTGACCACTCTTTTGAACAATATCTAGATGGGCTGGGATAGTTGGATTGTATTCTATAATAGCAACTCGAGGATTATATTTTGTGATTGATTGAAAAATATAATAGTCATCTCCATCAACATCAATCGACATAAGGTCGACATTTTTCACTTCTGACCATTCTCGCTTCATGATTGCATCTATGGTATTTTTGTCATTATATAAGTAAGAAACAAAAGCCTGAACTGCTTTTACATTCGCACGATCTGCTGTGTATTTTTTTAATCTATTTGCTCGTGCAGTATCTCCTTCAATTAAAAGCGCCTTCCAATTTTTATTAAACCAAAGGTTCCAAGTATTACTAAGATGCGAGCCATCATATGCGCCAAATTCCACGCATGTCTTATTGCCATCACCAATTCTTTTAAATATTTCTTCAATAATCCCGTCTTCACCCCATTGCGACTCAATATTGTACGAATAATCTTTCAGTCTTTTCATATTATTTTTTTTATTATTTTATTTTTGAAATTTCAATATCCATTGGATTAACAATAATCTCTGCACCACTCACCGTCAAAACTCGGCTAGTATCTACGGCTGCTCCTTCTTTTGTAACCTTGATTGAAAGACTTCCATCAAGTGATTCAAATCCTTTCTTAAATGATGAAAGGCCAAAGTTAAGGCCGTACGCACCACTACTTAAGTGTATTTTTGGATCAGTGATGATTGCTTCATACGTTCCAGCTTCTAAATCTTGTGATGCACTCCATGTTGTTCGAACACAGACATTATTTATATTTCTGATTCCCATTGCTAGTATGAAACTTGGAGTTGCCGATTTTAAAGTAAAAGTGACTTTTACCTGCCAAGGGATTCCCACCGGAATTGAATCAATGGCATTTCCTTTACTATCCTCAACTCGAATACTATCTATATATCCATATGATTTGTCCTGAGATTTATTTTCAGGTCGCTTATATGTTGAAGGAACTGCCTCTTTGAGTTGAATGTATTGATTAATAACTTCTTGTGTTGGCCCAATTGCAACAACTGAACCTTTTTCCAAAAGAACACATCGTTCACAAAGTCTTGCTATGGCTTCCATGTTATGACTAACAAAAATAATAGTTCGTCCACCTTTCTTTGTAACTTCTTCCATTTTTCCTAAACATTTCTTTTGGAACTCTGCATCTCCAACGGCCAAAACTTCATCAACAAGAAGAATGTCAGGTTCCATATGTGCAGCAACAGAGAAGGCTAAACGAACGTACATTCCACTCGAATAGTATTTCACGGGAGTGTCGAGGAATTTTCCAATACCAGCAAAATCAACGATCTGGTCAAACTTCGAAGTGATTTCCTTTTGACTCATATTTAAAATAGCGCCATTGAGGAAAATATTTTCTCGACCAGTAAGTTCTGGGTGAAAACCTGTACCAACTTCCAGGAGACTTCCAAGACTTCCTCTTACAATAATTTCTCCTTTTGTTGGAGGAGTGATCTGAGAGAGGATTTTTAAAAGGGTAGATTTACCAGCACCATTATGTCCAATAATTCCGATAACTTCACCTTTGTGAACATTGAAGCTGACATCTGAAAGTGCCCAGAAATCTTCTTTCTTTTCCATTCCGATGACACGCTTTGTCTTTTGTTTTAAATAGTTAAA
>JANXRK010000008.1 GCA_025353045.1 Candidatus Tayloriibacteriota bacterium | reverse complement strand
AGCCTTTCGAGCTTCGATAGCATCACAAGGAGAGATGACAACCATGTTTGGAATAACTCGAGTGATAGCGATATCCTCAATAGCTTGATGCGTTCCACCATCTGGACCTACTGAGACTCCAGCATGAGATCCAGCAATTTTCACTGGTCTATCGTTATAACAAATAGTTGTGCGGATTTGTTCCCAATTTCGTCCTGGACTAAACATTGCATATGAAGTTATAAATGGGATTTTACCCATGGCTGCCATTCCAGAAGCTACTCCAGCAAGATTTTGCTCTGCAACTCCTATTTCGATAAATCGCTCAGGAAATTTTTGTTTAAAAATATTCATATACGTAGAATCAGTAAGATCAGCACAAAGGCCAACTACTTTTTTATCAAGTTCCGCCGCTTTTAAAAGACCTTCACCAAAACCTTTGCGGATGGGAATTTGTTCGACATCTTTGTCAAAGATTTTAGGATTGAGTTTTTGATTTGGGTTTAACATTTAAATAATTAGATGACTTGAGCAAAAAACACAAATAGTGAAAATACAATCAAAAATCCTCCTTCAATTCTCCTCATTACCACTTCGCGTTTTGCTAGTTCATATCCATAACTTTGCTTTTTATTAAAAATAAGAACAATTCCTAATATAAAACAAACCAAAAGATATAAAATTAGACATGACAGACTTACACCCTCAGCTTTTAATGCATAAATAGATCCTCCTAAAAATAAAACTTTTAAAATAATTTCAAATATTCTCATGGGTCAATTATAACTCATCTATCGTCATCATCAAACCAAGCACTTCTGACAATTTTAATAAAAATACAAGCGTTGGATTACAATCTCCTGATTCAAAACGAGCTATCGATGCTTGCGTGACATCCATTCTTTTTGCAAGTTCTTGTTGCGTTAGTTTTTTTGATTTTCGAGTCTTAATGAAAATCTTGACGAAATCACAGATTTCCTCTAAATAATCATATCGAGCAAGTTCATTGTGCTTCTTTTGTTTAGTCATTTTGTAATTATATCATCTATTATATAAAATCCGCTAAATTTATATAACATAACGCATAATTTTAATTTACTTAAAAAAAACAAAAGAAGGCTACAGAGCTGAAATCTATCAAACTTTATTTTTTATTTTCCCATAAATTAAACCTATAACTACACCGACCAAACCATAGACAGCAGATAATACTAAAGATCCACATATGAGATATTTATAACCGCCAATGGCTAACATCTGTAAATAAACTAATCCTGGAAGATGAAACAATATCTGACTTATACTGAATGGGATCGCTTCACCCACTCGATATACGTGTAAAACATTTTGAGATATCGTATACGACGCGTACAAACATATTAAAAAAGCTATAAAAAAGAATACTGAACCAAAATACAACCAATATTTATTATTATTTTGCACAAAAATTATTTTTTTTAATTATTAATGCCTAAAGCAAACTTTGCTGTTTTTATTTCCTCTTCCGTTGTCGGTGGCTTTCCATGCCACTCAAATTTTCTTTCAAAAGCTGGAATTCCCTTTGATGAAATGGTATTTGCAATGATCACAGATGGCTTATCAAAAACCGCCATTGCCTGTCCCCAAGCTTGATCGATCGCTCGAAAGTTATGTCCATCGATTTCTTGAACATGCCAATTAAAAGCTCTTAGTTTATCAGCCAAAGGATTCAGTGGCATAATTTCTTCAGTTAAACCATCGATTTGTATATTATTTCGATCAATAAAAACGGTAAGATTCTGAATTTTTTCTTTTCCAGCCAACATAAAAGCTTCCCAATTCGCTCCTTCATCGAGCTCCCCATCTCCCGTCAAACACACAAACTGTTTTCCCGAAGTTTTTCCAAAATCAATTCTTTCAGCAAGCGCCATCCCAACTGCCTGAGAAAGTCCTGCACCAAGCGGTCCTGAAGAATTTTCCAGCATTGGTAAATATTCACGATGAGGATGGCCCTGTAGTCGTGAGCCGAATTTTCGCAATGTCAAAAGTTCTTTAACTGGAATATATCCAGCATGTGCGAGAGTTGCATACAAAACAGGACAAATATGCCCATTCGAAAGAATCACTCGATCACGATATTCCCAATTATGGTTCTTCGGATCGTGTTTGAGAGCGTGAAAATAAAGATACGTAAAAATATCAGCCATGTCGAGAGGACCAGCGGTATGACCGGATTTGGCCTCGATAAGCATTTCAATAATCGATTGCCTAATAGCGTAGGCTTTTTCAAAAAGAAATTGAACTTTTTGGTCAGTAAGAGGTGCAACTGGCATGGAGATATTATACCACTTAAATCGACTTAAACTCCTCCAAACTATCCACAATATCTTCTGATCCAAATAGTGCTGATCCAATCACAAGTTGATCTGCCCCAGCTTCTTTCAAAAGATCTGCGTTTTCTAAACTGACACCACCATCTACTTGTACTTTTAGATTTGGAAATGCCTTTTTAATTTCTCTGACCTTATCTAAAGTTCCTTGCTCAAACTTTTGTCCTTGAAAACCTGCCTTTCGTATCCCCATTACCTGAACGAATTGGATTTTATCTGCATATTTCTTCAAACCTTCAATCGCTGTTGCATTATTAAGAGCAACCCCAATCTCAACAACTCCCTGCATACTCTCGATAATTTTTGTGAGATCTTTTGATGATTCTAAGTGTAGAATAATTCTCTTTCCACCAGCTACAACAAATTTTTGAACCTCATCAACTGTCGGATCTTGGATCATAAGATCAAATTCATAATCAACATTCTGCCATTCTGGCATTCCCCGCTCTTCTTTTTGAATGGTCAACCAATTTTCATCCACTTTCCAATACGGCCATGTCGTACTTGGTACATATTTTCCATCACAAATATCAACTTGCACATTTTTTGACATCCCTTGCAAAAGTTCGATCTTTTCTTCAATTTCTCGAAAGTTTTTAGGTAGAATGGCAGGAATTATTTCCATATATTATTCAATACTATCCAACATTTCATTTCGAGTGATATGTCTCTGTTCATTACTAAACGGAGTTGATATCCATAATCGAACTGCCTCAATCGCTTCCTCTTCTTCTACAAATTGAGCACCAATTGACAGGACATTTGAATCATTATCACCCCGAGCAAGACGAATAACTTCAAGATTTTTACCATGATACACCGTTGCTCGAACCCCTGGAAGTCTATTACAAATAATTGCTTCGCCTTGACCTGATTTTCCAAACACAATTGCATGAGTGTTTATTGGATCATTCACTACTCTTATTGCTGCTGGAAGCATGATCTCTGGATATTTATCTTCTTTATCAAAAACATTTGTCCCCAAATCCTCAGTATCAAAACCTTCTTCAATCAAAAAATCTTTTATCTTATTTTTTAAAGCAAGTCCAGCATGATCAGCAGCAAGTAGTATTTTCATATAATGATTGTAGCAGATATTTAGACAAACAAAAACCCCTGCCAGTAAACTGGTCACGGGGTTCCGTAGGTTTCAGTTCGCCTTGTGGGCGAAGGGTCCTACTTCTTCTGCGGGGTGGCCGCGAGCCACTGGGCGAAAAGCCCTGGGTCGATCTCCGCGATGTCGATGCGATTTTTGTCGCGTATGAGTCGCAGGTCGGAAATCAAGATGATCGAGGTCTCGTGTTCTCCCGCCTTGGTCACCCTAAGGAAGTGGCCATAGTTGTTTTCGGTGATCGTAACGAACATCCCTGTGTTGTTCGGATAACAGAGACCGTAATGATCTCCGAAATCTACAACCACCAACGGACCGACAGCGGTCGCAACGACGCGGATTGGCCTCCCAATTTGGGGAGCCGAAAATGCCGCTAAACGTGCAGGCGGGGGACTACCCCAACCACCAGCGGTCGATGTGCCATTTGTCGTGACCGTGTAGACTCGAGGCGCCGGCTCGGGTCTCCAAGAGGAGCAGCCGACGGTGGTGAGGGTTAGAATGAGGGCCAAGATGGCCCAAAGATTTTTCATTTTTTTTTCAAACTCGATGTCTTTTGGAGCGTGACCCAAATGGGCCACAATCAACTCCTTCAGACTTTGAAAATTCTTGTTTGAAATGCAACTCATATATCATTAAGAAATATGAGAAAAACATTCAGACATTTAGACTTTCATGCGCGCGATCGGATTGAGGCTCTGTGGAAAGCAGGCCATGAGCAGCAGGAGATCGCTGAGAT
>JANXRK010000002.1 GCA_025353045.1 Candidatus Tayloriibacteriota bacterium | reverse complement strand
TGACATTTCAAAACTTGATGCATTTATAATCGGGGTTGCGCAAGCGATAGCTATTATTCCCGGAGTTTCTCGTTCTGGAGCTACGATCGCTGCGGGACTTTTTAGAGGAATCAAAAAGGCAGTTATTGTGGAATATAGTTTTATCTTAGCCATTCCAACTGTTGGCGCAGCGGTACTTTATGATGCGTATAAATCTCGAGATGTTCTTTCTCAAATACATTCTTGGAATGACTTGATAATTGGTTTTGCTGTTTCTTTTGTCGCTGCATTCATAGTTCTTTATTTCTTAAAAAAATATTTGGGAAAGATTTCACTCACAGGCTTTGGTTGGTATAGAATTGTTTTGGCAACATGTATTGTTATTGCAATGATTTCTCTAAATGTTGCATCTCCTGAGATTACTTCAATAGAAACTACCACATCCTCACCAAAAGTTTTTCCGGTCGTCTTTGTCCAGCCGCTTGATGTTTATCCCGGGGATCCTATTATGGTTACGATAAATGCTAGTACTACTGCTTCAGAAATAACTTTCGACACTAAAAAAGTTCCTGTTTTTGAATATCAAAATAAACCTCGAGCTTTTATTGCTATTCCTATTGAAGAAAAAAACCTTGAACATGTCGTGCATGTCACATTAGTAAATGGAATGAATTTTGATGAGCCAATCCACATAACTCCTCGACAAAAAATAGAGAAGCCATTAGGTATTCCAGAAAAGTTAGGTGGAAATACTCCTGAAGCAGGGAAGACTTTGATTGATAATTTGGCTAAGGAAAATGCTATTTTAAATGAAGTAAAAAGCTCACCGAATATTCTTTGGTCAAAAACATTCACTTCACCACTTGCAACTCTCACCATCACTGATCCTTATGGATATTCCAGAGACACTGTCGGATATACCATCACGCATAAAGGTACAGATTTTCGGGCGGCGGAAGGAACACCAGTGATGGCTATGAATAGTGGAATTGTAAAAGTTGCGAAGCTGTTCACGGTTTATGGAAATACCATCATCATTGATCACGGTTTAGGTGTTACGAGCCTCTATATGCATCTTTCAGAACTAAAAGTGAAAGAAGGGGACAAGGTTGAGGTCGGTCAAGTCATTGGTCTCAGTGGAAAGACTGGCTATGCTGAAGCCGCCCATTTACATATTAGTTTAAAAATAAATGGAGTTTCTATTGATCCAGCAAAATTCCTCCACTTTTTTGATGTGATATAATGTGGTCTAATAATGACCACAAAAAATACTAAACAAAAAAAGAATGCCTATGCCTTGGTTCGTGACGTGGTGATGATTGCTATCGGAATCGCTTTAGCTCTCATACTTTCGAAAATCGGATTTATTGATTATGTCGTATCTTTCTTTAAAGACTATTATGTAGTCTCAAGTTTTATAGCTGGAATGTTTTTTACTTCTGTTTTTACCATAGCACCAGCCTCAGTGACGCTTATTCATATTGCCCAAAATTCTCCAACATCAGGGGTAGTTTTCTGGGGAGGACTTGGAGCAATGGTGGGGGATTTGATCCTTTTTTTATTTATTAAAGATCGCTTCGCTGATCATTTGAAGAAATCATTTAAGACTTCAACGGTCAAACATTTCATGAAGTCGCTGCATTTTGGTTTTATGCGATGGTTGTCGCCAGTTATCGGTGCTCTTATCATTGCATCTCCTTTGCCTGATGAATTTGGGATCACATTACTCGGTATGTCAAAAGTAAAAACGATCGTTCTTATACCCATTACTTTTTTTATGAATATGCTTGGAATTTATCTTCTGATTGAATTTTCTCATTTATTGCATTGATGCTATAATGGCTAGATGAATACAAAAAGAATATATACTTGGGGTGCTTTTATCCTTATTATTGGCCTTATAATCTGGGGAATGATAGCTGCTGCCAATAAAGCAGCTAAAGAGGAGGCAAATATTGCTGCTGCCGATCAAGTTACAGCAACTGATTGGACAAAAGGAAATGCTTCATCAACTGTTACTGTTGTTGAGTATAGTGATTTCCAGTGTCCTTCTTGTGGTCAGTATTTTCCACTTGTAGAAAAAATATTTAATGATTACGGTACTCATTACCGTTTCGTTTACCGACATTTTCCACTTCAACAACATCCAAATGCAGTTCCAGCATCTAAAGCTTCTGAAGCAGCAGGTAAACAAGGTAAGTTTTGGGAAATGTATCAACTTCTCTTTACAACACAAGCTGATTGGGAAGGAACAAAAGATGCAAAAGCATTTTTCTTGGGTTATGCTAAAAAGTTAAATCTTGATACTGAAAAGTTTAGTACAGATTTCGATTCTCCAGAAGCCGCCAAGAAAATAGATGATGATTATAAGAGCGGCATTCGTGCAGGTGTAAATAGTACACCGTCGTTCTATATAAATGGTAAAAAAATAGTCAGTCCACAATCATATGATGAATTTAAAAACCTTATTGATGCAGCCGCTACAACTACAACGAATTTCTAAATGGATTCCTGTAGTCATACTTCTTCTTGCACTCGTCGGATTTTCTGACGCTACATTTTTGACCGTGAAGCATTATCAAGGAATCATCCCTCCATGTTCAATCAATGGATGTGAGACGGTCCTTACAAGTAAGTATTCGACGATGTTCGGAATTCCAGATCCTCTTTTTGGATCAATTTACTATTTTATCGTCATTGTCTCACTTGTGGCTTATTTTGATTCTAAAAAGGAATTTTTCTTGAAGTTTGCCTTTGGATTTTCAGTTTTTGGATTCTTATTCTCTCTGTACTTCATCTCAATCATGACTTTCGTGATTCATGCGCTCTGCGAATACTGTGCACTCTCAGCATTTTCTTCAATAAGTATTTTTGCACTCTCAGCTTACGCACTATATAAAAATTATGCAACATCAGAATAAAGACTATGAACTTATCGACAGCGGGGATGGAGAAAAGCTTGAACGATTTGGTTCAGTCGTTTTGTCTCGGCCAGATCCACAAGCACTGTGGCGAAAACATCTTGATGAAAAAGAATGGAAAAAAGCCGATGCTAGTTTTTCACGTTCTGAAGCTTCAGCGGAATGGACTTATAAAAAAGAAAAGCTAGAAAAATGGCCTATAGAATACGGGGGATTGAAATTTTGGATAAAGCCCACGGCTTTTAAACATACAGGGATTTTCCCAGAGCAGATCGCGAATTGGGATTGGATGAGAGAAGTTTTGAAAGGGAATGAGGGTGCTGATGTCTTGAATCTTTTTGGATACACTGGTGGAGCTTCTTTGGCCTGTGCACAAGTAGGAGCAAAAGTGGTTCATGTTGATGGATCAAAATCAGCTATTGCTTGGGCACGAGAAAATGCGGAGCTTTCAGGTCTCGCTGAAAAACCAATCCGTTGGATTCTCGAAGACGCTCGAGTTTTTGTTGGACGTGAAGTAAAAAGAGGAAACAAATACGATGGAATAATTATGGATCCACCAGCTTTTGGACATGGGGCAAATAAAGAGATTTGGAAAATAGAAGAGGATTTCCTCCTACTTGTCGAAGACTGCATCAAGCTCTTAAAAGACAAACCTATTTTTTTTATTATAAATGGATATTCGGCTGGATATTCAGCGATTGCTTATGATAATGTGTTGAAGGTTCTTGTCGAGAAGTTCGGAGGAAGAATAGAGATAGGGGAACTGACTTTGGGGGAATCTGGAACCGACAGGCTTCTACCATGTGGAATATTTGCTAGATGGAGGAGTTGACTCACAACTTTTATCTGTTAAGATATATACATTGATCCTGAAAGGGATTTGTGGATGGCGAAGGCTATCCCCGATTTTAGGAAAAGTTATCGAATCAAATCGATGACTTTTTCTTTTATAAAATTGAGTTCGGCGGTAGATATTGAATCAATCTTATCTCTAAGTCTTTTAACATCAATCATTTTTATCTGTGATAATGTGGCTGTCCTTATAATGTTTGTTTCAGATAGTAGAAAGAAATAATGATTTCCATATTTAATTTGTGTAGATAGAGGGATTACCAGACAGGTCTTCCTACTCAATTTTTTGAAGATGAGTACCGGCCTTAAAAATAATTTATTCTTGCCGTTTTGTTCTCGTCCTACGTTTGCACCATAATAGCACCACCATATATCTCTTTCTTTGAAATAAAAATTCGATGAGTCTAGTCTATTTATCCCACTTTTAATTTTATGCCATTGATAATATATATCTTCCATTCCTGAAGTCTAACAAATGGGTGATAAAATCCTGATAAAATTTTTATGAAAAATCAGTGAAAAATCACTACTTATCAACAGGATATACATTGACTTTTAATGAGGGTGGTAAACTTACTTCAACCAATCTAATTTAATTACTGAAGCATTTGGCCATGCTGGAAGATCGTAAAAGAGTTCCGTGTCCGTATTAGTTTTAATTGTTTCTATAATTCTTCCGACGCCTGCATGAGCAACCATTAATATGTTCTCATCTGACCGATTCCATTCTTTGAGAAACGACTGAACTCTATTCGCAAAATCTCTTGTATTTTCTGCATTTTCTGCACGGGTTAGGATTTTAGAGGAAATTTCAAATGTCGGTGTACCTGTAAGACTTCCCATATCATATTCTGTGATACGCTCATCTATCAGTATGTCTTTATCATATCCAATGATTTCAGATACGATTTTTGCAGTATCGTATGCTCTGATAAGCGGAGAACTAATAATCTTGCTTATATTTAATCCCATCTCCTTAATTTTTTGACCCTCGAGTCGAGCTTGTTCCTTACCTTTTTCTGTTAGAGGTGAATTGTCTTTTTGACCAGCAAATACATGTCGCAAATTAGCCTCACTTTCTCCGTGTCGAATAAAATAAATCATAAATTATTTTTTAAATTATGGTAATACAATAGAATATCATAACCCTTCATAACTTGTGTGTCGGCTTCTAGTCCAAAAATCTCTTTGGCAAATCGAA
>JANXRK010000001.1 GCA_025353045.1 Candidatus Tayloriibacteriota bacterium | reverse complement strand
ATTATTTTCATCTTTACAAGTGGTTCAAAAACCTGCTTCACTTCATGATCATCAGGAAAAAGGGCTGGAGAATAGACCGTAACGGTTTTTCCATTTTTAAGCTCGACATTGTAGGTAATACTTGGAATCGTCACAACGAGGTTTAAATTGAATTCACGTCGAAGTCTTTCGGTAATAATTTCCAAGTGAAGCATTCCAAGGAATCCACAACGAAATCCTCTTCCCAGTGTTGAAGATTCTTCTTCATGAGTAAATGAAGAGTCAGAAAGTCGGAGTCGTCCGAGAGCCATTCGAAGTTCATTAAAATTATCTTGGCTTTCAGGATAAATAGAAGCCCAAACAACTGGTCGAGGTGTCATGTACCCATGAAGTGGTGCCGTAAGGTCTCGTACAGAAGCAACTGTATCTCCTACAGAAGCGATTCCCGGCTGCTTGATACCAGTCACAATATATCCGATCTCACCCACACCCAAACTATCTGTCGGTGTATCAGCGGGAGCAAAAATTCCCACTTCGAGCGCTTGGAATTTTTCATCTGAAATTTTGAAAAGAAGTTGATCTCCCTTTTTAACTGATCCATTCATCACACGGACATATACGATAACTCCTTTATGATTTGAATATTGAAAATCAAAGACCAATGAGCGTAATTCATTTGTTGTATTTTCTACGGGCAATTTTGGTGCTGGAACTCTTTTGATAACTTCATCTAAAAGATTTGTAACGCCTTCTCCCGTCTTTCCTGAAACCTTAAGAACATCGCTTTCTTCACAATGAAGAAGTTCGCAAACTTCTTTTATCACTTCAGGAATTCGAGCTAATGGAGAGTCGATTTTAGAGATAACTGGGATAATAGTAAGACCAGATTCTTGTGCCATGGTGAGCGTTGTAAGTGTTTGTGCTTGGACACCTTGGGTAGCGTCTATAAGGAGAATAGAGCCCTCTACTGCCTTTAGAGCTCTAGATACTTCGTATGAGAAATCGATATGCCCTGGGGTATCTATGAGGTTTAAAACGAAGTCCTGACCTGCGCTTTTGAATCGCATTCGTACCGGCTGCATCTTGATTGTGATACCTCGTTCACGCTCAAGTTCCATACTATCAAGTACTTGCTCCTGCATCTTTCTTTTTTCAATAGTATGCGTCAATTCCAACATACGATCAGCAAGAGTCGACTTTCCATGATCGATATGAGCGATGATACTAAAGTTTCTAATAAACTGGGGATTCATAGGTAAAAGCTATACTACAATGTTTCCTGGTCTGGCACAACAACATCTGATTTCCAGAATTTATGATGTAGAGTGGCCCACACTTCCTGTATTTCTTTATTTTTAAGAATAAGAAGAATGAGTATTCCCACGATAATACCAACAATTCCAGCCAAAAATCCTTGTAAAAACACATTCCAGGATTTGGTAAGCGGAAAGAAAATATTAAAAAAACGCAGAGAGATAAAGGTTACATATCCCATAATAATCGAAGCCGAGAAGCTTTGAAATAAAGTCACCATCACCGGCCGCGTAAATCCTGGATAATCTTTTTCAAACATATGCCAGTGGAGATATGTATTTAGGAGTATTCCGACCGAATAGGCCAAAGGAAGGACGAGAACGCTTGTTCCGACTAATCCAGAAACTTTAAATAAATCTTCAAGGAAATATCTGAACATTGGAAAAGCAAAGAAGATCTTGGTAAGTGCATATCCAAAAACAATAATAAAAGTTGCTGAAATAACATTGACGATCAAAGGTTTTTTCGTCCTCCCTTCAGCATAATACGCTCGAACAAAAAGAAGAATGAGGCTCTGGCCAACAACAGACATAATAAAAATAGAAAGAGTTGCAGCTGTTAATCTTGTATCTTCCCAACTAAAGTTTCCTGCTCCATAGATAGTTCGAACGATTTGTGCTCGAAGGACGATAAATAAAATAGTGATCGGTATAGACCAAAAAATAATATGTCGTGCAGAATCAATCATCTTCTCAAGAAAATCCTTTCTATTTTTCTCAGCAAAGAATCGAGAAAGTGTTGGAAAAATAGCAGATGAATAGCTTACACCAATGATAGATAGAGGAACTGATTGGAGATTGAAAGCCAAACTAAAAATCGAAATAGAACCTCCACTCATAAACGATGCCAGAGAGATAAGAAAAAAAGAAGCGAGTTGATTTGAAGAAAGCGTGACCGTCCGCGGTAATGATATAAGAATGACTTTTTGAATATCTGACCATGAGAAATTTAAAAGGAGACGCGGGAATGTTTCCTTATGCATGATAAAAGGAATTTGTATTACCATATGCAGGAAGGCGCCGATCACCACGCCCCAAATAAGACCGTAAATTCCTAGGATTGGATGCAGGAATAAAATTCCAAAGATAATTCCGACATTATAGAGAATTGGGCTTAATGCATACACAAGAAATCTCTTATGCATTTGTGTGATACTTGATAGAAAGTTTGATAGACCTAAAAAAATCGGAGACAGAAGTAAAATACGAGATGTAACAATTAATTCTGGAAGAGAAGCATCATTTGCAAATCCTGGCAAAAGAAGAACCACGAGTTGAGGGATGAAGAAATAGATGATAACGCTCACAGTAACAATAACCAGAAAGAATGCTGAAAAGACACTGTCTATGAATTTCCTACCACGATCTGCATCATTATGAAACCTATCAATAAAGAAAGGTACAAGCACTGAGGCAGATACGACAGAAGCAACAGACACGAAGATAAGATCTGGGATTCTAAACGCTGCATAATAAATATCAAGCGTGTGCCCTGCCCCAAAGTTAAAAGCCAAAAGCTTATCTCGCAGAAGGGCAAGGATTTGAGAAAGGAATGCGAAAAAAGCCAGAAGATACGCCGCTTCGTGAAGTCCCTTTATTTCTTTACCCATCATCTCGAAAAACTTTTTTACCATATCCTACTTTGACTTTACAGGAATGGGTAGAGTTTTTCTTTTTTCTGGCTTACTGTCGATTGGTGGCTTCGCTTCGTTGAATGGACTCTCATACGCTCGCTTAAATATGATGGCTGATGCAATTATCCAATTTGAAAATCTCTCAAAGACAAATCCCGACAGTCAAGAGGTCGCCCTTATCCTTTCAAATCTAAAAGCAGGTAAGAGTCCA